>JAIVJP010000286.1 GCA_020199975.1 Acidobacteriota bacterium | reverse complement strand
CTATTACTATTGTCCCCAACCGCCAGGGACAAGCCCGATCGCGAATCGCAAACGTCCGTTTCGGCAGCCGGACGTGCCCAGTGTATTGCGTTCAAGTTTGGTAAAGGGCGAGTGGTCGTACTGGGAGAGGCGGCAATGTTGTCGGCACAGTTGGCAGGTGCTGAGAAGCGACCGATGGGCATGAACGTGCCGGGCAGCGACAATCGGCAACTAGCACTTAACATCATGCACTGGTTGTCTGGTCTACTCTAGGAGCGCTTTATCCGCAGATTACGCAGATTATAAAGTGGACCAATGGCAAGAGCTCTCAGCCGCAGATCAACGGCAAAAGCCTGCCAGCTACTATTGTTATCCGTGTAATCTGTGGACCTATTTAGTCGTCCGGGTCTTTAAGTAGCCGGGTCGTGTTCTCGGTGACGCTGGGCCGAGGCACAATTTCTCTGGTTCTGCTCCGAGGCGAGTAATCACTCACCGGGACACTTTGGGGGCCAGGCAAAACGGCGCGAGTTGGGTTTTCTGGCATGGTGCGAGAGTAGGATGCGACGGGGAGTGTTGTCTGCGATGGCGACTGGACTGTGTCTTTTACAAACAGAAACGCATAGAGGGATCGTAATAGTCCTACCAAACCCAAAATGAAGAATACCAGTGACCCAACCTTGGCAACGGATTCGAACGGGCCGCCGAAGTCCCAGAGAAGAGTTGAAGCCAGTCCTATTGCCCAGGCCAAAAGGGTCACGAAAACGCTTTCCCTGATTATTCCGCTGCGCCGCTTTGGTGCTTGAGCCGGATCACTCGCGAGTTGAGTAAGGATTTCCGGGTTTTCCAGCAGCATGGCGACCCCGGCCATCGGGAAACCACAACGCGAGCAAAAACGCATCTCTTCCAAATCCTGTTCGTGGCTGCATCGTGGGCAATACATAAGCTCTCCAGACCGGCGGGCGCGTGGCTTCTCGGCTGTTTACGAAAAAGCGACTGCCCAGGTTCGCCCGTTTAGAGTTCATCAAGCTTTAGCTTGTCGCCCCCGCCAAGCTGCAACCTAAAGGTTGATGACTCTGAACTTCCAAACTTACAATGAAGCAGTACCCTTGGGATGCTAAAAGACAATTGATCTGGTTGGCTGGGAGTCTAACTCTCGGCACACTGATCGCCTACCAGGATGCTCACGACGATGATGGAACATTCGTTCCGCGCTTCTTCATCTTCATGGAAAGCCTGGTGCTGATCATCATCGGCGTGCTGTTCTACTTCTACTCGCGGAAGAGGGGGTGAAGTTCAGAGTTCATCTTTAGATTGTTGTCTTTTGCCGGGAGCAAGCTAAAGCTCGAACTCTGAACTTCCTAGTTAGGCGGCTGCATTGACTTGGATCGGATCGTGATCCCCTGGTCGCCCACCACCAGCAAGCGACGTGCTTCGCCATAGGGCACACTTGAAGGCACGTATGAGAGCACGTACCGGTTCTTTCTTAGTTCATCGCAAACGCCCTTGGCCGCCTCCACCGTCTCATCGATAGAAAAGACCAGCCCTCCGGTTCCTTCAACCAGTTTTTCAATGACTTGCTTTGGCTTCGGCACATCGCGCCGAATGGCACCCCGCGTCCGGTCGGGGATTTGGACCGTGTAGACCGTAATGTCATTCGCTTGCAGGTCAGCGAGTATCTTCTCAAACGTGGTCTTGCTACCGCGGTCAAGACCATCGCTGATGACTACGATCGCGCGCTTCTGCCCGGCGAGCGGACTCAAAGCCTGCTCGACGACGGCACTCAGTGCGTCGAAGAGGTGCGGCTGGCCTTTCTTCCTGAAACCCTTTAGCGCCGTCTCGATAGACTTTGCGTTATCCGTCCAGTCAGCGACGATCTCGGCCTCCTCATCGTAACCAACGATTAGCAGTTGGTCCCCCTCGTAAATCTCGTAAGCAAATTCGCGCGTGGCCCTTTCGAGCCTATCGATGTCGGCCCGCAGGGTCAGAGAGTTATCCACCAACAAGACTATGCGAGCAGGCGAGGGATCCGGAGTGAGGTTCTTAATGTTCTGTTCTACACCATTATCATAGACGGCAACTTGCTTGCTGGTGACGTTCGCCGACGACTTATCGTCGCGCTTAACCACCACGCTTACAAGCACGCCACTCTGAGTACTTGAACTTTGCGGCTTCCGACCTGCCTGCCCGAGCACCAGACCGCAAAGCGCTGCCAGGAGCAGAACTGCCAGTAAGTTAAGAGGTTTAAAGAAAACCTTACGGCCGTTCCTGGGTTGAGTTGTTGCGATTCCGCCACGAAGTGAGCGGTACATCAGTTCACATTAATTACGCTTCAATCACCGCTGGAGACTTTTGTTGATGAAGCTTTTTCGGAAGTTTTCTTTGACGGGGAGTCATCTTTTGATTTCTTGTCAGATTTTTTTGAGTCTCTAATATCGCTGGCGCTGGCTGCCTTATCGCTGGCGCCGGCTGCCTTATCGCTGTCGCCGGCTGCCTTATCGCTGGCGCTGGCTGCTTCAGATTCCGCCTTCTCTGCGGCCTTCTTGCCGTTGCCGGCATAATCGGTCACATACCAGCCCGAGCCCTTGAACTGTATCGCCGAGGCTGAAACTTGTTTTTCTAAACGTCCGCCACACTTGTCACACTTAATGGGCGGTTTGTCGCTCATCTTCTGAAAGATTTCGGTATGCGCGTTACATTTCTGGCACTCGAACTCATATATGGGCATAGGTCTCTAATACTCCGTCGGGCGCATGGACCGCCCCGTGAATTATACGGGCGGTCCTACGGCCTTGCAATGTGAGTGGTTGGTTGGCTGGGGCCTACGGTAATTTTCAGGTCAAAAAGGGGGGTCATTTCCATTTATCATTTTCCATATTCACATTTATTCACATTTGTCATTAGCGCATGATCCTGTAGCTAGCCGCGGCGCGGATAAATGGGAAATGACCAATGGAAAATGATAAATGGAAAATGACCCCCCCTTCCCAACCTGCAAATGTGTAGGGCTTGAAGCAGACCTGCTTTGCAACTTCATCGCCCGTTCGTTATGATCCGCGCTCAGGAGCTGTCCCTCGGATTTTTCCAGACCAGGTGATTACTCTTTGGTCCTGGTCGCCGTTGTACGATTGCCCACGATGACAGACACTGCACAATCCCTTTCGCTCGAGCGCAAGATTAAGATGCATGAGGCGCGTGAGTCGATTATCACTCGCCTGGCGCTGGCTTTTCCGACCACAATTAATCTCGACAGGTTTTTGAACGTAATCGTTTCTGAGTTGGGGCGTATGATGAATGTGGATCGCTGCGACGTCATTCAATTGACTTCGCAGAGCGAACTGCGAATCAGCCATGAATGGCGGGCTTCAACTGACGTACCTTCCAGCCTTGGCACGGTAATCCCGCTGGATCTCAAGCAACTCTCGGAACACGTAAACATAACCAAACCCATTCGTCTTGACGATACTTCCAGACCGGGTCTGGATCAGAAGGTACGCTTTCTGGCCGCGAGTTTGGGAACGCGCTCTCTGCTCGTCGTGCCTGTTGTTCTTGGTGACGACGTTCTGGGTCTGGTAGGGATGCACACTACGCGGACCCCGCGAGCCTGGCTTGATGACGAAGTTTCTTTTCTGGAGTCTGTCGCCCGACAGATCGCGGTTGGATATCAGTACACGAGGCTCTACACCGATAAAGAGCGCGAGGCCGAAACGAAGCGCGCGCTGCTGGAAATCGCCAACGCTCTTAACGCCCGCTCCGACTTCCGCGAAGTCTCATCGCTGGTTCTGGAGCGAGCTATCGCCCTCGTCGGCGCCGACTATTCAGCTCTCGGCGTTCTCGATCCCAAGGGTGGGCGCATCAGCCTGGCCGCCTTCAAAGCCGCGCCTCATGCGACCACTGATTCCGTTCAGGGGTTGATTGATGCCCACGGACAATCGCTCGACGTGACTGAGTTTCCTGCGGCGATGGAAGTCCTGGCCCAGGGAAAAACATTCCGCTTACTGGACACCGACTTGCCTTTCCCGTTTCGTCTAATTTTTAACGCCACCTTGGGCGGGCGCGCTGCTCTAGTTGCTCCCGTGCGGGTCGGCGGACAAACGTTTGGCCTGCTGGGGCTGGTGTGGAGCGAGGCGCGCGGGGGGTTCCAGGACCACGAGGTGGCACTGGTCGAGGGCATCGCCGATCAAATCGGCACGGCACTGGAGCGAGATCAGCTTTCCGCCGAAGTGATGCACTTGCGCAGCGCCTTACATGAACGCTACGGCGAGGACCGCATCGTCGGTCAAACTTCGGCGATCCGGCGCGCCATGGAATTGGCCCTGAATGTGGCGGACACCCAAACCACCGTCCTGATCCAGGGAGAATCGGGCACCGGCAAGGAACTACTCGCGAATTTGATCCATTATAATTCCGGGCGCGAAAATCACCCTTACGTCAAACTAAACTGTGGCGCAATACCTGAAACGCTGCTTGAATCGGAATTGTTCGGTCACGAGAAGGGTGCGTTTACTGATGCCAGCGCCAGGAGAAGAGGAAGATTTGAAGAAGCTAACGGAGGCACACTTTTTCTGGACGAAGTGGGCGAGATGAGTTTGTCGGCGCAGGTTCGTCTCCTACGCGTATTGCAGGATGGCGAATTCACGCGCGTCGGTGGAAACGAAGTGCTGAAGGCTGACGTGCGCGTGATTGCCGCATCCAACGTTGACCTCGAACGGGCGACTGAGCTGGGGACATTTCGCCGTGACCTTTACTACCGACTCTCGGTGTTCCCTATAGTATTGCCGCCCCTGCGCGACCGCCCTGAAGACATTCACCCGCTCGTGATCCACTTCCTTGAACACTACAAACAGAAGATCGGGCGCTTTATTTCGGGCATTTCCAAAGACGCTCTGCAAGCCTTAATGACTTACCAATGGGCGGGCAATGTTCGCGAACTCGAGAACGCGGTCGAGCGCTCTGTAATCATCGCCTCTGGCCGGCAGATCGAGCTCGAGGATCTTCCGGAAGCAATCGGGAGGACCGTGCTTGAGGAACGCGATCGCATCAAGGTCGAACGCGCAAGTGCAGCTAGCGAGGGACGAACGACAACCTTTGAAGTGACCGTGCCCTCCTCGATGGAGGAAATAGAGCGCTTGGCCATCGAAGCAACTCTCGACTACACCAAAGGCGATAAGTCGCACGCCGCTCGCGCGCTGGGCATAGGCCGCAAGACTCTCTACCGGAAGCTTGAGCGATACAACGGGCGACCGAGCTCAAGCAACAAGTCCGAAAGCGGCAGCGATCCACGTCCTAGTCCAATACAGAACCGAGAGCGGATAGCGACCGGATCCCAAAACTCAACGCGCACTAAAACCGCAGTCAAGACGGATTGAGTCTAGGATCCGGTCGCTCTCGGTTCAGTAGCTGGCTAGCACCCAGATGGTTGCGCCAAACCTCCACCAGTACCCCCGGCCGCGAGTATTGCTCTGTTTATGTGTATTACTAATCGCGTTTGGAGTTTGAAGGGCTTGCTAGCCGCCTAAATGGACGCTAAGACTCAAGGACTTGTGAGGCTAATTGATCAGGAAATCGACCTGGCGCAAGAGCGGCTTAACGCAAAGCGCGCGGGCTACAGCGATCCTTCATCGGAAGAAGGGCTGGAGCAAAATAATCTCAGGACTTCGATATAGGAGAGGACGAAGCACTCAATACCGGCTTTGAGGTTTCCGACGTTGATGTAAGTCTTGGTCTGGCTCGCGCCGCACTTGAATATGATGCTCCAGATTCGGCGCTGATACGTAAAATCGGCGACGTAGAACGATACTTTACAAAACACTTTGTGCGACGCCAAGAACCAACAGACTAACGGAGCACTAGCCTCCGGCCCATCTTGTTGCGCCGGTCCAGCGCTATTTGTTATAGTCCAAAACTGGAATTCTCCAAGAATCAACCCAACTTGCGAGGCCACGGGGCTTCGCTTCTGAAGAAAGGAATCCCTCATGGGAAGCGATGACTATCGGCGGGAGAGTGGTGACAGTATCTCTGCTCGTTTAACTTACCTCTTAATTGGCGGCGGAATCGGAGCAATTCTAGCGCTCCTGTTCGCACCGAAGTCTGGTCAGGAACTACGCGGCGATATTGCCGAGGCAACCCGCAAGGGCATAGACCGTTCACGCGAGGCTGCCCAGCAACTTGGCGACCGCGCCGGCGAGTACTACGAGAGCACACGCGAACGCGCTGCTGAACTCTACTCAACTGCCTCTGAGAAGGTTGGTGAGGTGGCCCGCACGGCCCGCGAGAGCGCGTCCCGACAGACCGGCACTGTGGCAGCGGCAATCGACGCCGGCAAGAAAGCCTATCAGGAAGAGAAACGGAAGACCGAATTGTCGGGCAGAAGGGAAGCCGCTCCGAAATACGACGAGACGACCAACTAGGACATTTTTGATTTTTGATTGCAGATTGCCGGTTTGAAGCACCCCATCGGGATCAGCAATCAGAAATTGGTAATCGGCAATCCTATGCTTTTGCTTCTCGCGCTGCAGATCAATCCAAACGATCCGATGTTCTGGGTGATGGTGGTCATTGCCTTGTCCTTCATCGTGATCGCTCTGGCGATGGTATCGATTGCTGTGTTTGTCAGCCGCGCGGTAAAGTCGGTGAACCGGCTCGAAGAAAAGCTCGAGCCCCTCGTTGAGAGAGTCACCGTGATGAGCGAACAGGGGCGGCAGATTGCCGTGCAAGGGAAGCAAATCGCCGAACAGTTCAATGTGATGTCCAACCATCTCTCTACTGCGACAATGCACTTCTCCGAATCGCTGGCCCTAATCAGGGTAGAGGTGGGCGAACTGAAGCAAGTGGTCAGCGCGAGCGCCAACCAGGCCCGCGACAAAGTGGAACTCGTCAGTCGCACAATCGACAATACGCACAGGCAGATTGCTTCGACTACTGACTTCATCCAGACGAAGGTCATCGAGCCGGCGCGTGAGCTGGCGGCGATTATGGCGGGCTTCCGCCGCGGCCTCGAGGTTCTCGTGGCGCCATCGCCGAAGCCCGTTAATCAGATTTACGGAGAGGATGAGATGTTCATCGGCTAATCTCAGTCTAGAGTCTTGAGTCTTGAGTCCCGAGTCCAAGGTTATGACTTTGGACTTGGGACTTAGACTATTTGCGTATGTCCACTGAAACTCCGCTCGATCTGAAAAAAACCATTAACCTGCCGAAGACTGCTTTCTCGCAGAAGGCCAATCTCGCGCAGAGCGAAGTGGCGCGTCTAAAAAAATGGTCCGAACTTCGTCTTTACGAAATGATCCGGCAGGACCGGTCCTGCGCGGAGAAGTTCGTGCTGCATGATGGACCTCCCTACGCAAATGCCGACATCCATCTCGGCACCGCGATGAACAAGATCCTCAAAGACTTCATCGTCAAATCGCGGACGATGATGGGCTATGACGCGCCCTATGTTCCCGGCTACGACTGCCACGGTCTTCCGATCGAGCTGTATGTAGAACGTAAGCTGGGTCCGAAGAAAGCCAATATGCCGGCAGTGTCGTTTCGCCGCGCCTGCCGGGAGCACGCGTCAGAGGCATTGAAACGCCAGACGAGAGACTTCCAGCGACTCGGCATTCTGGGTGAATGGGACAATCCGTATCTGACGATGTCCAACCACTACGAAGCGGAGACGGCGCGCCTGTTCGGCCGCTTCGTTGAGCGTGGTTACGTGTATAAAGGCGCGCGGCCCGTCTACTGGTGCATTCACGATCAAACAGCGCTTGCCGAAGCCGAAGTTGAGTATCACCAGCACACGAGTCCTTCAGTTTATGTCAAGTTTCCTTTGAGCAGCGATCCGGCGTTAATCGATCCGGCACTGTTAGGTCGCAAGGTGTTCGTGCTGATCTGGACGACGACGCCCTGGACACTTCCCGCCAACCTCGGCATCGCTGTGCATCCGGACTTTGAGTACGTGGCGTTCGAGCATGGCGATGAGGTTTATATCGTCGCCAGTGAATTGCTCCAGTCCGTGGCCGCCAAATGCGATCTGGGTGAACGCGATGCGAGTGGGGACCGGGTCGCGCCCAGAGTGCTCGCGCGATTTCATGGCACCAAGCTCGATCGGCTCGAATGTCGTCATGCCTGGCTTCATCGCGCGTCGCTCTTGATGGTGGGAGAACACGTGACCCTGGGAGGTGAGGCTGACGCCGAAGTCGAACTGGATGTCAGAGAGGCGAGAGAGAAAAGAGTTACCGGCAAGGCAGGCACCGGCTGTGTACACACCGCGCCTGGCCACGGGCATGACGACTTTGTAATCGGTAAGCGCTATGGCCTTGAGATCTACTGCCCGGTGGATACCTCGGGTCACTTCACGCCTGAAGTCGAGCACTTTGCTGGTCAGAGTGTCTTCGAAGCCAATCCTCGGATTGTGGAATTCATGCGCGAACGCAGCGTACTGCTGTTCACCGAAAACTACGAGCACCGTTATCCACACTGTTGGCGTTGCAAGAATCCGGTAATCTTTCGCGCCACACCGCAATGGTTCATTTCAATGGACAGGGCTGGTGGCCCGGTGGTGGAGCGCGACGAAGATGGTCGTGACCGCACCAACTTCACCGAAAACTTCTCCGACGCGACTTCGACTTCCCCCGCTTCGCTCAGGGAAGCTGCCTTGCGAGAGATCGAACGCGTCGAATGGTTTCCCTCCTGGGGTGGGGAGCGGATGCGCAACATGTTCAAGGGCCGGCCGGATTGGTGCGTCTCGCGGCAGCGCGTCTGGGGAGTCTCCATTCCCGTGTTCTACTGCGCTAAATGCAACGAGGCCGTGGCAGATCCTCAAATCATCAACAACGTTGCCGACGTCTTTGAACGCGAGTCAGCCGATGCCTGGTACACGCGCGAGGCGCGTGAGCTTTTGCCTGAAGGCTTCAAGTGTAAAAAGTGCGACGCGGACGAGTGGATTAAAGAGACCGACATTTTGGACGTTTGGTTCGATAGTGGCGCCTCGTCAATTGCCGTCCTGGAGCATCGCCCGGAGTTGCGCTGGCCGGCTGATGTGTACATCGAAGGTGGTGATCAGTTTCGCGGCTGGTTCAATTCATCACTGATGGTGGGACTAGCCGTGCACTGTCGCGCGCCGTTCAAGACGGTACTGACCCATGGTTGGACGGTGGATGCGCAGGGCAAGGCAATGCACAAGTCGACGGGTAATGCGGTGCCGCCGGATGAAGTCATCAGGGAGTCTGGTGCGGAAATCCTGCGTTTGTGGTGTGCGTCCTCAAATTATTTCGACGACATGCGTTGCTCGGCGGAAATACTGCAACGCGTTACCGATGGTTATCGCAAACTACGCAATACCGCTCGCTTTGCGCTGGGCAATCTCCACGGTTTTGATCCTGCACGCGATAGCGTCAAGAAAGAGGAGATGCAGGAAATCGACCGGTGGGCGCTGGCTGAGCTTAATGCTGTAATTGAAAAAGTCCGGGAAGCGTATAAAGCGTACGAGTTTCACACGGTCTATCATACGCTCTATGACTTTTCCACCGTTACACTTTCAGCGCGCTACTTCGACATCATCAAGGATCGTCTCTATACATTTGCGCCACGCAATCCCGCGCGCCGCTCTACGCAGACGGCCCTCTACCGGATTGCTGACTCGCTCGCGCTCATGCTGGCACCCATACTCGCTTTTACGGCGGACGAGATCTGGGAAACCCTGCCGGCAGACAAGACTCAGCAAAGGGCGGCGTCGGTACATCTCGGCACGTTTCCCGAGGCTAACCAGCAAACCGATACCAGCCTACTCTCAGAGTGGAATCGACTTTTTGAGATCCGCGAGGACGTCCTCCGGGCGCTGGAAGAATCAAGAACCGCCAAGTTGATTGGCAGCTCGTTGGAGGCGCGCGTTGAAATCTCAGCGGCGGGTGGCGCCTACGAACTGCTTGAACGATACAAAAATCAGCTGCGCTACATCTTCATCGTCTCGCAGGTAGACGTGCTTCCCTCGGAAGAAGGTGCGAGCGGCGCGGTAATCAAGATCCATTGCGCAGCCGGCGAGAAATGCGAGCGCTGCTGGAACTATTCAACTCGCGTAGGAGAGTCGTCTCGTTACCCCACTGTCTGCGAGCGCTGCGCGCCAGCCCTTGACGAGATTGAGCGGGAGGCTGGTTAGTTCGCCACTCGCGGAGAGGCTCAAGCAGAATTGCCTTAGGCCTTTGATTAGAAGCTTACGGATGAACCGTTGGTTGACTCTAAGGATCCGGTCGCCACAGTGTGAAAACCCGGTACAAATAACGCTGAAAGCGTTCGCTAATTGGAGCCCAGGGTTGCTTCAACCCTGGGTCTACACATCCTGAGAATCGTAACGCCGAAGGTGTTGGCTAAACCCCGCGTGACAGCCGACTCGCGAACTCTTTCAGAGTTTAGGGTTTATAATCCTTGCAGGCGCATGAACGAAGTTCCACTGAGAGAAACCCCCTCGACCCGTCTCGGCTGGCGCGCGGGTTACTTGCTCGCCGCGTTTGGCATCTACATAGCTGACCAGGCAAGCAAGGCTTGGGCGACACGTGCGCTTCGGTTCGGTGATGATCGAACCATAATCAATGGCTTCCTGGATCTCGTTTACACGGAGAATAGAGGCATTGCTTTTGGCCAGTTACAGGAAGGCGGGTCTTTTGGGCGCTGGCTCTTTGTCTTTCTCGCGCTCGCCGCGGCCGTCGCTGTGCTCTACTACTTCATGCGGACGCCACGCAACGACGATCGCATCCTGGGTGCGTGCGCATTGCTGCTGGCAGGCATTACCGGAAATCTGACTGACCGCGTGCGGCTCGGCTATGTTATCGATTTTATTTCGGTGCACGCCGGTTCGTATCATTGGCCCACGTTCAACGTCGCCGACGCGAGCATCTGCATGGGCGCAGGCCTGCTGGCCTATGATCTGATTCTTGAAGGAAGAGAGAAAAGGTCAGTGGTAAGTCAGTAGTCAGTTGTCAGTGGCCGGATCCTAATGTCGTGAGCTGTGACCTTTGTTCTAGTACTTTGTATGTCTTTTCGCATCCCGAGAGTTACAAAGTACAAAGCACAAAGAACAAAGCACGATTCGAACGACGGACAACTGACCACTGACAACTGACCAATCTTATGTATCCAGAACTGTTTCGCATCGGCAACTTTCCCATCAACACGTACGGCGTGTTTCTCGCGCTCGCTTTTCTTTGCGCCCTCCTGATCACGGTCAGACTCGCCGCCCGTGATGGATTACCCCGCGAAAAAATATACGACTTGAGCCTCTGGATGCTTCTGGCGTCGCTTATCGGCTCGAAGATCCTTATGTTCTTTGTCGAGCCCGAGTATCAGGAGAACCCGCTGCAGTTGCTCTCGCTCGACTTCCTCCGTTCGGGCGGAGTTTTCTATGGGGGGCTGCTCGGCGCCATCCTCGCCGGATACTTTCTGATTCGTCGTTACAGTCTCCCCTGGTGGAAAACCGCTGACGCGTGCGCTCCGGGAATCGCCATCGGAAATTTCTTCGGCCGCCAGGGGTGTTTTGCCGCCGGCTGCTGTTGGGGTAACCCCACTTCGTTGCCTTGGGGAGTGAAGTTCACGGAGTTGGGACATCAGATTACTGGTGTCCCTACTGACGTACATCTCCACCCGACGCAGCTCTACGAGTCGTTATCAATGCTCATAGTGTTCCTCTTTCTGCTGTGGCTGCATAAGCACAGACGTTTTAGCGGACAAGTAATACTCCTTTACGCCCTAATCTACTCGGTCATTCGTTTTATGATTGAGTTCGTTCGCGACAACAAGCGCAGCGAACTTATGGGTTTGACCTCCTTAACTGGTCTCTCCACATCGCAGTTGATCAGCCTTCTCATCGGTATCACCGCGCTGGTGCTGCTGGTTATTCGCTGGCATAAGTCGAGCACGATCGCCAAAACTGGGGGCCAGGTTTCATCCACTGCCGCGCACGCATAATTCAGTGTCTTGCATTAATTCTTTAGAACAGGACTCTTACTAGTGAAATCATTAGCTTGCTTGTTTGCGATCGGAATTCTACCTGTAACTCTGGTGACACTTGGCCACTTACCTGCGGTGCAATCGTCCGTTGCGTCATCCCCGGCAACCGAGAAGCACCTCGGTAACATCAGGCAGTTAACGTTTGGTGGTGAAAACGCTGAAGCCTATTTCTCAGCGGATGGTCGAAAGCTTATCTTTCAGTCCACGCGCGGCGGCCGCGAGTGTGACCAGATTTATACGATGAATGTAAACGGGTCCGCCGTAAAAATGATTTCGAACGGCACCGGGCGAACGACGTGTTCCTATTTTTTCCCTAACCTGGGCCGCGTGCTCTACTCATCGACGCATCTGGGCGGAACCGCCTGCCCGTCTCGATATTCACACGATGGATGCAAACGGCCGAAATGTCCGTCGGGTGACCAATGAACTCGGTTACGATGGTGGACCATTCTTCTCGCCGGACGGCAGGCAGATCGTCTATCGAGCGCATCACCCGCAAACGGAAAAGGACAAGAGTGATTATCAGAGCCTGCTCAAGGACAACCTGATCCGTCCCAGCACCCTTGAGCTTTGGGTGATGAATGCCGACGGCTCTAACAAACGGCAAATTACTCGGAATGGCAAAGCTAACTTCGCGCCCTATTTCTTTCCGGACGGAAAACGAATCATCTTTTCGTCAAACATGGAGGACCCCAAAGGACGGGATTTCGATCTCTACAAAATTAACATCGACGGATCAGGGCTCGAGCGCATCACATTCAACGACACCTTTGATGGTTTTCCAATGTTCTCGCCTAACGGAACACAAATTGTGTTTGCCTCAAATCGTAACGCGAAGGCCCGCGGCGAGACGAATGTGTTTATTGCGGATTGGGTGGAGTAACGAAACAGGCTCACCCTGTTGGTTAGTTTTTTCATTCTAAAGTGGTCGGTGAGCCGGATTCCTTCCAGGCTTTCCAGCCCCCGGCCATTGAAAAGACATTAATGTAGCCCATCTCTTGCAACACGTCGGCGACAAGCGCGGATCGGTAGCCCCCACCGCAGTAAAGAATCAATTCTGTAGACTTATCAGGGACCTTCTCCTCAATGTCGCGTTCAATAATGCCCTTGCCGATATGGTCGGCGCCGGCGACGTGCCCCGCCTGCCACTCGTTGTCCTCGCGTACGTCAATGAGCCTCACATTCGGGTCGGCGTCAATGCGTTCTCTCGTTTGTTCTACCGACACTTCGCGGATACGGCTCTTGGAATCGTTGACTAGTCTTAGGAATCCTTGGGAATGTTTCATGGCTCAGACTCAGACAGTAATGTGTGTGGTTGGCTATTATTAGCAACCTCAGCGCCAAAGGCGCGAAATGTAACAGCCTTTGGGCAACGCCCTGGGCAACCGCCCCCGGTTCAATGAACGCCAAGGGTTAAGCGCTGAAGGCGCGAGATGTAGATATTATCGCTGATGGGTAAAGTTTCCTGCCGAACGGAGTCGGTGCAAAAAACATTCCGCGCCTTCAGCGCTCGTCAATCCATTGGCCTGACATCTGGGCCGCTGGCCCAGGCTATTACATTTTGAGCCTTTGGCGCTGAGCGACCGGTCAATGAACCTACATCTACCAACGAGCGCGGCAATTGGCCGTTGGGCTAGCAAATGATTATAATGCCCGTCTTTCAGGAAAGCACTTACTTCCTTGGTAGGTGATACGTGATGAGAAATAAGCAAATGGCATGTACTCATCACTTATCACTTATAACTGCCTTTAGGAGAGGAACGTTAACAATTGGCTATCGAACAGTTTGACGTAACAATCATAGGCAGCGGCCCGGGTGGTTATGTGGCGGCAATTCGCGCCGCCCAATTAGGTTTGAAGGTGGCCATCGTCGAGAAAGACAAACGCCTGGGAGGCACCTGCACGCTGCGCGGCTGCATTCCCACCAAACAGCTCTTGATGTCAGCCCACGTTTACGAACAGATGCAACACGCTGCTGACTTTGGCGTTGAGGCAACCGGGATTCAGCTCTCCTTCGCAAACGTACAAAAGCGTAAAGACAAAGTCGTGATGAAGAATTCAAAGGGTATCGAGTACCTGATGAAGAAGAATAAGATCGCGGCTTTCAGTGGCACGGGTAAGCTGTCCCTGCCGGGCGAGATCGAAGTTACCCAGGGCGAAGGCAAGAAAGAAACTGTCAACACCAAAAACATCATCATCGCCACCGGTTCTGTGGTGCGCCCGATTCCCGGATTCGACACTGACGGACAGCGCGTGGTTAACAGTGATCACATCCTGGAACTCAAAGAGATCCCCAAGTCGCTGATTGTCATGGGCGCGGGCGCCGTGGGGGTAGAGTTCGCTTCGGTCTACTCGCGTTTCGGCGCAGAGACAACGATCGTAGAGTTGCTGCCTCGGCTAGTCCCGCTCGAAGATGAAGAAGTCTCAAAGGAATTGGAGAAATCATTCCGCAAACGCGGCCTCAAGTCTCAAGTCGATACGAAGCTTGAGAAACTCGAGCGGAGTGAAAAGGGCGTGGTGGTAAGTGGAAAAACGTCGAAGGGTGAAGCGGTTAAGTTGGAAGCGGAAATGCTGCTCGTCGCTGTGGGCCGCATGCCCTACACAGAAGGTCTGGGACTCGAAGGAACTAAGATCAAGGTCGAGAAAGGCTTCATCCAGATCGACCAGTTTCAACAGACGGGTGAGAAGGGTGTCTATGCGATTGGCGACGTGGTGCCCACACCGTTGCTGGCTCACCTTGCTTCAAGAGAGGGCATCGTTGCTGCCGAGCACATCGCTGGTCATAAGGATGTAAGGCCCATCAATCTGAGACTTGTGCCCAACTGTACGTATTGCGATCCCGAAGTTGCTTCCGTTGGTCTCACTGAGGCGAAAGCGCGAGAGATGGGTTATGAAGTTAAGCTGGGCAAGTTTCCCTTCTCCGCTTCCGGCAAGGCGCGCATCCTGGGCGAAGAAGAAGGATTCGTTAAGATTGTGAGCGAAGCAAAGTATGACGAAATTTTAGGTCTGCACATTATTGGCCCACACGCCACTGAGTTGATTGCCGAAGCGTGCGTAGCGATGCAGCTTGAATCGACCGCCGAAGAACTTGGTCGCACGATGCACGCGCATCCCACGGTCTCGGAGGCGGTGATGGAAGCGGCAGAAGGCGTGCACGGGCTAGCGGTGCATATCTAGTAATCCGTGGTTTGCCAAAATTTGGTAGTGTCCTATTCTGAATTGGAGACGATCAACCAAGCGCCAAAGGCGCGAAATGCAAAAGCCTGGGGCACCGCCCCAGGACAGGTCTGGTTAAATACATAGCGCTGAAGGCGCGGCATTAAGATGGACGATCAACCAAGCGCCAAAGGCGCGAAATGCAAAAGCCTGGGGCACCGCCCCAGGACAGGTCTGGTTAAATACATAGCGCTGAAGGCGCGGCATTAAGATGATATACCGTAACAGTTGCGATGAACTATTTCGCGCTTTTAGCGCTGACTAATGGTAATACTGCGTTCCTGGGGCGCTAGTTCTCCTAAACTTAAGAGTTTTTATTCTGACTAATGGACCAGGAAAAGCCACACACAACTGCCAAGCAGGAGCGACCGAACAGAGATTCCCGCCGCCACCGTCGGCCTCACCCGCGGCCCCGCGAGTTGCGCATTTTTACCAAGTACGCGCCGCGCAGACCGCAGGACGGCAGACCATTAAGCTGCACCGGTGACACCACGCTCAAACCCGAGCAGATGCTTGAGCTATATCGCTATCTGAAACTCACGCGTCTGGTTGAGGAGCGGCTCGTCAATCTTTATCGCCAGACCAAAGTTGTGGGCGGAGTCTTTCGGTCACTTGGCCAGGAGGCGACTGCGGTGGGCAGCGCCTATGCACTTCAGCCGCGGGATTTCATTACACCTTTGATCCGGGATCTTGGCGCCGTCCTGGTAAAGGGCATTCGACCTCGCGAGATATTTGCCCAGTACATGGCGAAAGCCTGGGGACCATCGGGCGGCCACGATCTCAATATCCATTTCGGAGACCTGGAGAAAGGGTTTATCGGACCTATCTCGCACTTAGGCGACATGATCCCCGTAATGACCGGGGTGCTGCTGGCCGCGCGCCTGCGAAAGAAACCAACCGTGGCCATCGCCTACATCGGTGACGGCGGTATGAGCACCGGCGCGTTTCATGAAGGATTAAACTTTGCAGCAGTTCAGCGCCTGCCGCTGATTGTCGTCGCCGAGTACAACCACTACGCCTACTCCACACCTACCAGCCTGCAAACTGCGGTGAAAGATCTGGCGGAGAAGGCCGCCGGTTATGGCATTCCCGCACACATCGTGGATGGCAATGATCTTATTGCCTGCTACGAAGTGACGAAGCGCGCGGTGGAATTCGCGCGCCGGGGCGGTGGCGCCGTTTTGATTGAAGCCAAAACATATCGCCGCAAGGGTCACGCCGAGCATGATGATCAGCGC
>JAIVJP010000404.1 GCA_020199975.1 Acidobacteriota bacterium | reverse complement strand
TTACCCCTTCGCTGCTGAAACGTTGGGATCTTCGGCGGAAGTTTGCGCGGCTTGTGCGAGGTCGAGCTGCAGTTGATCTATGGCATCTTTGGCTTGTTTCAAACCAGCGTCGGTCTCTTCGCACAATACTTTGATGGTTTCGATGCGTCGGCGTTGCAAGAGCAGTTCGGCAATGCGTTCGGCGGTAGATGATGAGACGGCGCAGCCGGATTGCCGCAAGCTGCGCTCGACTTGCTGACGCATTTCGTCGCTCACTTCGAGCGGCTCCTCTGATTGGTGGCTGAGTTCGTAGAGGCCGATCAATGGGCCTTGCAGATAGGTGCGGTGCGGAAACTTCTCTTTGAAGAAATGGAAGCAATCCCAGAGCGGTTTGATCGCCATCTCGGTTCCAACCATACCGAGCAGCATGCAGACAAGCGACAAGTCATAGGCATCGGCCATGGGCATGGTGACCAGAGCGAGCAATTCGCCGGCCACCTCTTGTTCGGAGCGATAGATGACCTGGATCGCCAGTTCGGTGAAGCCGTCAGGCTGCGGGTGAACCAATTCAGCCAGAATCTTGGGCACAGCCTCATCCGCCCGCTCAAGGATTCGTTCGATGAGCAAGTGATGATTGAGCGGGTCTGGGCTTTCTTTCATGATCTGGATCAGTCCTTCCACGCTGTCCGTCTTTTTGATCCTCCAGACTTCATCTTTGCCTCTAGCGTCCTGTTGTCTCACAAAGTTCGTGACGACGGACATCAACTCCGGCTCAAGCATGACGTGGTTGAGTAAACCCTGCGGTGTGGTAGCAACCATCGGATTGGCGATGAAGAACTGCTGATTGAGATTGGGCGGGCCGTAATCACTGATTTCGCCTGGAGCAAGCAGGTCGTCGTCTGAAGCCAAGCGCGCGGCGGGCTTCACTTCCGGTTGTTGGTTGAGGCAGCATTTCTTGTATTTCTTTCCGCTGCCGCAGGGGCAAGGATCGTTCCTTCCGATGGGCATGATGTTTCCCTCCTCAAGGTGCAGTCTGCAGACTCCGCAGCGCCGTTGCGCAATGTCTCAACTCAACTTGGAAAGCCATTACCAGTTAGCCTGCATTTCTTAACAAAACGAACAGCAAAGCTCCCACTCATGATAAAAGTGGATTTAGAAACAAATACTTGCGATCAGGAGAGGAACTTTGCTGATGAGGACAGAGTGTAGCGAGCAGAAGATGCTGTTTCAAGCGCACGGCAGCCGGGCTGTCGCAGCCGAGTTTGATGGCGGAACGATTACTTCGGATGGGGGAGCGCTATTGCTGCGAGAGTTGGAACTGAAGCAGGGGATCGTCAGCGAGTTTGCCCGCTGCTTTACCGACCAGCGTGATCCGGAGGCGAGTGAATTCACGGTCGAGGAACTGCTCAAACAAAGGGTCTTCGGACTGGCGCTCGGTTATGAGGACTTGAATGATCACGATCGGCTGCGTGTCGATCCGCTCCTAGCGACCTTGTGTGGGCGAGCTGATCCGACGGGGCAGGATCGGCGGTGTGCGAGTGACAAGGGGAAAGCGCTGGCGGGGAAAAGCACGCTCAACCGGCTGGAGTTGCACAGTGGCGATCCTGAACGTGATGGGGCGTACAAGAAGATTGCGGTCAATGAGAAGCAGGTGGAAGAATTCTTCGTGGCGCACTTTCTGGGCGCGCAACGTGAGATCCCGTGGCGGATTTATCTCGATCTGGACGCGACCGATGATCGGCTGCACGGGAATCAGGAAGGGAGGCATTTTCACGGTTACTACGGCGATTACTGCTATCTGCCGTTATACATCTTCTGCGGGGACTTTCTGCTCTGCGCGAAGTTGCGGACGGCGGACAAGGAAGCAGCGGATGGGGCGCTGGGAGAGGTCCAACGGGTTGTTGCACAGATCCGCCGGCGCTGGCCGCAAGTCGAAGTCGTCATTCGCGGCGACAGCGGTTTCTGTCGCGACGAGATCATGACGTGGTGCGAGCAGCAGCAGGATGTCTACTACATCTTCGGGCTGGCACAGAACGCGCGGCTGCTCAGAGAGATTGAAAAGCAGATGGAACAGGCGCAGTTGCGTTATGAAATCAGCGGCCAGGCAGCGCGCGTGTTGACGGAGTTCCGCTACCAGACGCAGAAGACCTGGAGCTGTGAGCGGCGCGTGATCGCCAAAGCCGAGCATTTGGAGAAGGGTGCCAATCCGCGTTTTATCGTGACTTCACTGCCGGAGTTCGAGGTGAACTGGAAAGATGAAGTGACGTACCTCGATGCGCGGTCTCTGTATGAAAAAATCTACTGCGCGCGGGGCGAGATGGAGAATCGTATCAAGGAACAGCAACTCGATTTGTTTGCCGACCGGACGTCGACGCACTGGCTGAAGGCGAATCAGTTGCGGCTCTGGCTGGCGAGCGTGGGCTATCTGCTGCTCAATGAAGTGCGGCGCATCGGGTTGGCGGGGACCAAATTGGCCCGAGCTTACTGCGGGACGATCCGCGCTGAGCTGTTCAAGATTGGAGCACGAGTCCTGATCAGTGTGCGGCGCTTCAAGGTGTCATTCACAAGCGCCTATCCGAATCAGGAACTGTTCCGGCTGGTCTGGCAGCGACTTAGGGCGCTGGGGCCATAAGCGGTGGTCTGCTGACCGCGACCAGCTACGAGTCGGAGTGCGACCTGAGGTGAGGTGAGTCAGGGGAGGTGTCGCTGAATAAGACGCTCACCAGCGAGGCAACAGGCAAAGTTGTCGTGGAGGTGCTTCAAGAGCCTCTGCGACTCGCTCAACACGACTCGCTTCGCTGTTTTCCTCTCGGCAGGCGACGGTTTGTATCGTCTGTTGAGAAATTCGGGTTAGTATCTACACAAGTATGAGTCGGGTAAAATCCAACAGCATGACTTTCATTTACCCGGTATTGAACCGCGCTTACAGAAGCGTTATCAACAGCTTGTGGCTGAACATCTCAACAGTACGGGAAGCGTCGCGGCGGGACTGCGCGCGGTACCTGGAGCCGGCAAAGCTTTTGCCAGTACCCAAGCCGCCTGGCGCTTCTACAACAATGACCGTGTGACCTATCAGCACTTAGCCGCGCCGCTGATCGAGCGGGCGCGTGAGGCGACGATTGAAAAGCAGGTGCGCTACGCACTGGTAGCACATGACTGGTCACATCTTGATTACACGACCCATCAGAGCAAGCCAGATCGCACGCGACTCCATAATAAGAAGGTGGTGGGCGACGAGTTGCAGACTGCTTTGTTGATCGATGATCAAACGGGTGATCGAAGTCTCAGTGATCTGCCAAAGCTTGCTGGCAGCCGATGGCTTACACAGCACGCGCAGCACGGAAGTATTG
>JAIVJP010000403.1 GCA_020199975.1 Acidobacteriota bacterium | reverse complement strand
CCGTGCAATGGTTTGATCAGGGAAACAACCTGCGTCTGGCTGATACGGCTTCGGCAGAGGAATGCCGAAGGCTTCTCGACGCAGTCCCCGACTTGATCGAAACCTCGCTCATCCCTTTTGACTTCAAAAAGTCGGACAAGGCGCAGGTAGTCGCCGCCTGTGAGTTTGTACTTGAAGGTCTCTATGCAGGAAACAAGATCAGTCGCAACGAGGAAGGCGGCTACACAGCCGTAACCAAAGCGAAGAAAGACCGCCGCGGGATGATCTACGATGACCTCACCGAAACCGGAAAATACAGCTGATTTGGCCGCGGATGAACGCGGAGAAGCGTGGATTTTAAAAACCAGGAAACGCAAGGCAATAACCTCACAAATGCCCAAGGAGTCCTCACATGAAAGACGATCTTAAGCCACAGATGAACACAGATAAGCACGGATTCAAACATGGAGAAATAACCCAGAAGATTATTGGGGGCTTCTTCGAGGTCTACAACGAGCTGGGGCACGGTTTCTTGGAATCCGTGTACGAGAAATCCTTGGAGGTCGCTTTGAACTCCATGGGCATCAGGGCTTGTCGACAGATAGAAATTCCCGTCCGGTTTCGCGGACAGAATGTCGGAGATTTCTCCGCGGACATGCTGGTAGAAGATTGTGTGCTTCTTGAATTAAAGGCTGCTCGAGCCATAGATTCCTCGCACGAGGCCCAACTTCTTAATTACTTGCGCGCTACCCATATTGAAGTAGGTTTGCTGCTGAATTTCGGTTTGAAGCCACAGTATAAGAGACTCATCTTCGATAACCCCCGTAAATCAATCCGTGAGAATCCGTGTTTATCTGTGGCCGCTCTCTTGTCGTCGGACGTGGAAGGAGACCTCACATGAAAGACCATCTCAAGCCACAGATGAACACAGAGAAGCACAGATTCAAACATGGAGAAATCACCGATATTGAAGTCGGTCTGTTGCTCAATTTCGGTTTGAAGCCACAGTTTAAGAGACTCATCTTCGATAACCCCCGTAAATCAATCCGTGAGAATCCGTGTTTATCTGTGGCCGCTCTCTTGTCGTCGGACGTGGAACTCAACCAATGAAGTTCACTCGCTATTCAAAATTCAAAGGCCTCGACGTCTCATCCATCAACCTGGGCGATTTGATGGAAGGGCTGTCTGATTCACTGCTCTCTTCCGGCTACGACGATGACTACTATTGGACCCGCGAACGCCGCCCGCAGGACACGTCGCTGGATGCCTTGCGACGAGCACTGCTGCAGGCGCTAATGGATCAGGGCCTGCTCGATGAACATCAGGCTCAGGAGATGCTCGCTGAAAATGACGGTAATTTTAAAGGCTCGGCGCTGGAAGAAATGCTCAATCAGCTGATTGAGCGGTTGATAGATGAAGGCTACTTAACCGTGCACGAGGAGCAGGTCCAACCACACCAAAACCAACCGGGGAATGGTAGACCTGAGATCTCGGAGCCGCTCCCGCGCCACATCAAGTTTGAAGTGACGGAAAAAGGGTTGGACTTTCTTGGTTACAAGACCCTCAAAAACTTGCTGGGAAGCCTTGGCAAAAGCTCGGTCGGTCGTCATGACACCCCACAGCTTTCGACCGGTGTGGAAGCCGCCGCGGCAAGTAAAGCCTACGAGTTTGGCGACACGATCAATCTCGACGTGAACACTACGTTGTTATCCGCGATTCAGCGCGAGGGTTTGAAGGTGCCGCTCAATCTGGAGTACAGCGACCTGCACGTTAACCAGTGTGACTACCAATCATCCTGCGCGACTGTGGTAATGCTTGACTGTTCGCATTCCATGATTCTCTATGGCGAAGATCGGTTCACACCTGCCAAGAAGGTTGCCCTCGCGCTAGCTCATTTGATTCGTACGCAGTATCCGGGCGACGCTCTTAAACTCGTGCTCTTCCACGACAGTGCCGAAGAGCTCCCGCTAGCAAAACTGGCCACCACGCAGGTTGGACCGTACCACACTAACACCGCCGAAGGTCTGCGACTCTCCCGCCGAATTCTGCAATCGCAGCGTAAAGAGATGAAGCAGATCGTCATGGTTACCGACGGAAAACCGACTGCTTGCTTTCTCGAAGGAAGCCCTGCCACGCCTTTTGCGAGGCAAAGAGCGGGCAAGATGCCCGCGCTCCAGGGGCGCCGGCTGTATAAGAACTCGATGGGTGGCGATCCTTTCGTAATGGACCAGACCTTCAAGGAGGTCCAAGCCTGCCGCAAAGCCGGTATAATGATCAATACGTTCATGCTGGCAAGCGATTATTATCTCGTTGAGTTTGTAAAGCAGATGACCGCGATGACAAATGGTAAAGCCTACTTCGCAAACCCAAGCAATCTGTCACAATTTGTGTTGATGGATTTTCTTCGGCGACGAACCAGTCGTGTTCGCTGATTGCCAATTAAGGTTTTAAGCACCCAAGCCGCAACACCATCTTACGATGCTAGGTGAGGATGGCTATCACCTCATTGAGAAAATCCAGGCGATGGGCTGTGATGACGATCGGCACATCCCCGTCGTGGCTATCACGGCTTACCGAAGAAAAACGTCGTTAGAAGGCCCTGTCTTCGAGTTTCCAAAGTTACATTGCCAAACCAATTGAGTTGTCTGAACTAGTAAGTGCGATAGCTGATGGAGTACGTAAAAACGTAATGCAGCAGGAACGAGGAGAGTGAGTGGCACAATTTACGATCGCACCTAGCTCGAAGGGTTCGAAGAAGGTTGTGCGCGGAATCGAGATAGCATACGAGGATGTGGGCTCTGGTCCCTCCGTGGTGCTGCTTCATGGGTATCCTTTCAATCGCTCGATGTGGCGTGAGCAGGTAGAAGAGCTCCGGCACAACCATCGGTTAATTGTTCCCGACTTGCGCGGGCACGGCGAGAGTGCGGTAACTCCCGGACCAGCGACGATGGAAAGCATGGCGCTTGATATCGCTTTACTGCTTGAAACCTTGAACATCTCGCGCGCCACCATCGGCGGACTTTCAATGGGCGGCTATGTAGCCCTGGCTTTTTATCGTCTGTTTCCGTTGCGAGTTCGTTCGCTCCTGCTCGCTGACACGCGCGCCCAGGCAGACACCGAGGAGGGAAAGCAGAATCGCGAGCAGCAGGCGGAAAAGGCCCTGCGCGAAGGGATGGAGGGAATCGCTGATGCACTCTTGCCGAAGTTGCTGGCACCTGAAACGGTGGCAGAGCGGCCCGGTATTGGCCGGCGCGTACGCGAGATGATTGTGGGGACGGAACCAGACGGCGCAGCGTCAGCGCTCCGAGGTATGGCCGTGCGCAAGGACCACACCTCCTTTCTGTCACGTATTATTGCC
>JAIVJP010000122.1 GCA_020199975.1 Acidobacteriota bacterium | reverse complement strand
GCACTGTTATGTCCGGCTTGACCGATATGACACCAGTCCGTCGCGCTGGTTCAGCGCGCTATTGAACAAAGAGGAATTCCGACAGTTTCGCTGAGCGTGGCTCTTGACGTGACCGAACACTGCAAACCGCCACGTGCAGTGTTTCTCCCTTTTATGATGGGCCATCACTTTGGTGTACCCTTTCATCGCGAATTACAACTGCGGATCATTCGCTTTGCGTTAGACCATCTAACGGGGGCGCAGCAGAGCGGGGAAGTCTCCTTCTTTCCGATGACCTGGTCGCAAGCGAGACAAGAGGCGAAGAACCTTTGAGTCGACGCGTGATCTCAATCAACGATCCGGAGTAAGGACGGATAGTGAAAAGCAACCTCAAAGTCGCGATTGTTCAGGCCGCGCCGGTTTTCATGAATCTGGCGGCAAGCGTCGACTTGGCGATCAAACTCATCGGCGAGGCTGCGGCGAAGGGAGCGAAGCTAGTCGTCTTCGGGGAAACCTGGCTGCCTGGATATCCGGCGTGGCTGGATTATTGTCCGACTGCCGCTCTTTGGAATCACCAACCGACCAAGGAGGTTTATGCTGAGTTGCGCCGCAACAGCCTTTCCATTCAGAGCGATGAAGCACAGAGACTGGCAAAAGCGGCAGCTGATGATCAGGTAGTCCTGGTGATCGGCGTCAATGAAAGGGTCGACGCAGGTCACGGAAACGGCACGCTCTATAATTCACTGCTCACCTTTAATGTGGACGGCTCTTTGCTCAACCATCATCGCAAACTCGTGCCGACGTACACCGAGCGTTTGGTTTGGGGCCAAGGAGATGGCAGTGGCCTGAAAGCCGTCGACACGAGTCTGGGCAGAATTGGTGGACTGATTTGCTGGGAGCACTGGATGCCCCTGGCGCGACAGGTGCTCCATGATTCGGGCGAGCACCTCCACATCGCAGTTTGGCCCACCGTTCACGAAATGCATCAGATTGCCAGTCGTCACTATGCATTTGAAGGCAGATGTTTCGTGCTTGCTGCTGGTCTTTTGATGAAAGTCGGCGACCTTCCAGATCAATTGCCTGTTGTCTCTCATTTCTCTGATGAACCAGGTCAATTATTACTAAAGGGCGGCAGCGCGATCATCGGTCCCGACGGACACTACGCCATGGAACCCGTGTTTGATGAGGAACGCATACTCGTGGCTGATCTTGACTTGAATTCGATAGACAAAGAGCGCATGACGCTCGATGTTTCCGGCCATTATCACCGCCCCGATTTGTTTGATCTGAGAGTCAAAGAAATCGGCTTAGAAACTACTCTCGAATGATTTCGAAAGGTATTATGCCAACCGCAAACTAACACTTTGCGTCACGAGAAAGTTTTCGAATGGCTAGTGTTGTTCCGGAAAAAACTTCCACCGCGACCCAAAACTCCCAGACGATCAGAGGATGCCACGCGTAGATCAAAACCCGCTGACGGGCCAAGCCGAGTGAACCAAGCAACTGAACGATCGCCCAAATCGTAATGGCTTCAAAGCCAACCATGGTCGCCTTCATCAACGTCACCGATTCGCTAATGCGGGTTGTCGACAAGAAAACAGTCTCAGCCACAGGTGGATATATCGTGCGAGCATAGTCGCGGCGATTTATCTTCGGGTAAATTTCTTCGTCGCGAAGTCCAATCAATGTTTGATCGGCAGGAATGTAGCGATAGGGATTGATCCCTGCTGCCTGCACGCGACCGCCCCAGATGTAGCGATAAATGTCGTCGGAAAGATAAGGTGCTGAAAAGAGTATACTCAGCCGGAAGAGAGCGGCAAAAACGAGTACGATAATAAGCAATGAACGGGATTACGACCGCGCAGGCTAAGCGAGGCGGCAGCAAGGTAAAGCGGTGTTTGGATCCCAACAAGTTTAAGAAAACCAGACAATGTCTTTCGCGCCTTCGGCGCGGATGCCGATCCGATAGAGCACCAGCAAGCCAAGGCCAAGCACGCCCAGCACAATTGCCATCCGGTTCGCGCTCAGGCGATTCGACGTCGTAGGCGAGTCTTCGATCATGTCGTCATCTGCAAGTAAGCTCGAAAGCAAATAGCTGACTTATATTGATTGCATCCGAATTCTGGATTTCAATCCGACTAAGCGGCACCCTATCAGGATTCCAATTCCACGCCCAGACCGTCAGCAAGTCTGTTTACGAACGCGAAATAGCCTGTGATCTGGCTGATGTCAAGAATATCCGCGTCCTCGAATCCGGCGTCTCGCAGTCTCCGAACGTCCTCCTCAGTCATGCTCCAGGGCTCAAGCGTGAGTTTTACGGCGTATTCCAGCATTGCCCGATCACGGTCACTGGTTGGGGCGCTGCGAAAATCGTCTTTGAGCTTTTCTACCAACTGGTCGTCTTTTGTTAAGCGACGGAGACCCTCTCCGTGATGCTGGATTCAATAGACGCAGTGGTTAACGGATGAGACGACGACCGCGATCATTTCCCTCTGGATGCGACTGAGACCTGAGGCTCCGCGCATCAATGTTTTGTAGAATTCGAAATGGGTCCGCAGTGAAGCGGGATTCAAACTGTGGATTTTCAGAATATTGTCCACGCCTCCCCGGGGTTCCGTCATCTGCTCATACAGCCGCTTTAACTCGCCAGTGGCTTCCGCTTCTCGAATCACCTTGATCCAAGCCATCACTCACACTCCTCGTTCTTTCAATAATCGAACTCGTCAATGCGGGCGTTCATCCGCTCATAAGTTTAGGAAAGACACGTTGCGATCCTTCTTTCTTGATTAGCGCGTTCAGAAACGCTCGGGTGTGGGGCGCGGAATAAGCTCCATCCCGGCGCTCCGTAGCGAATAACTCTTCACAGAGCCGATTGAAAGTTTCGGCGTCGTCCACGTCGTACCAACGCGGCAGCAACTCGACCTCCAGGCCAATTTCAACAGCGCGTTCGATTGTATGCGCGAGCACGTCGGCTGTGCTCCAGGCGATTCTATCGAATAAGTTTCGATGCGCGTGCTTCAAGCCAATGAGATAGTAGCCGCCGTCGTCCGCGGCCCCAAGCACAACGCGGTCGCCATCTTGCGCAAGTGACTCGATAGCTCGTTCAAGCATCCGCCGCGGTAGGGTCGGGCTGTCAGAATTGATCAGGCATACGGAGCTGTAACCATCGCTCAACAAGTCGTCGGATGCATTGCACAAACGATCACCCAGCGTGGCACCGCGCTGCGCGAGCAACTTGAATCCTTCGGGCAATACGCCGTCAAACGCTGAGTCCGAGCCTACAGGCGTATAAACCACCAGACCCTCAGCTTGGCCCGCACGCACACAGAGTTGCGGCTTCGGCCGCTGTCAAAGGCGGCACTAGCCGCGTCTTGACGGCGCCGGCAAAGGGGGCCTTGGCCATTAGGCCCAACGCACATTTACTTTTCGGTTTTGATGGCATGCCCGATATGAATGATGATGAGATAATCGCAGATAATGGTCAGTCTGACCAAGTTTACTTGGATGTACATTGAATGAGCTGGATTCGCGGGCGCACTGCTGTTGATTGAGCGGCTTGTGATTCTTCCACTCGCCCAACTTGTTGAAGGACACAGGTGGGGCCTGTTGAAACAGTTACGATTGCCTTGGTGGCTGGAGGCGCTCAGCCCCGAAAGATTTCCGTATCAGGTCTGAATGCAAGCCACGCAAAGGCGAAGTAGTCGCCGTGCGTAATGCGTCGCAGTTGCTTGCCCTCTAGCTCTCCGCTTACGGCGCGTCCCAGGATGTTCCAATGGCTTCCCGTCTCGGCATCAACAAAGCCACCATTCTCGAAGCGAAACTGCAGTCGGCGACCGTCGACGCGACGATCGAAAACGCCGGTTGAACCCGTTTCTTTTGATTTGGCAATCTCGCTCGCATCAAGCGCCGAAGCTACACCGTCGGCGTGAAAGATAACAAGCTCTTGCTGACCGATGCGATCATGAACGACACGCTGCTTACGTGTGATCGCGTGCGGATACGCCTTGGATTTTCCATCAATTTGCACGGCGACGACCTTTTCCATCGGCGCCAAACGGTCGTCCCTCTTCCCGCGATACAGGAAAGGCGTCGCGTTGATATCGTCGTATCCGGTATAAGGGTTACGCCCATATTCACGCCGGTGTCCGGTCTCGCGCGAAAGAACGAGTCCTGCTGGGTGCCCTTCGGCGAACTGCGCGAAGCCGACGATCTGTGCGGGCAATTGCTGGAGCTTCTTCCCTGTGAACTCACCGACAATGGCTTCGCCAGTGAACTGTTGCCACCACGACTCGGTCTCGCGGTCATACATCAGCATGTCCGAATGGCGGAGCATCCCCGAGACGCCGAAGCGCAGCGTCTGTCCGTCGAGGCGGCGGTCAAATGCGAGCGCGCTGTAACAGAGCGGGCAGAAGGTGACGGCGACGGGCGTACCGTTGACCTCGTCGTTCACGATCTCATGCCAGATGAGGATTTGCAGAGGGTACGCGCGCGCCTCACCTTCGACTTCGAGAGCTATCACCGGCTCCTGATCGCGCAGCCACGAGCGCGCATCAGTGATGGGGACGAAGTTCGGCCGATCAATCGCCGGGATGCCGTCTTTGGATGGACCACCAGACAGTATTTCATTCAGGTCAATGGAACGCTTAAG
>JAIVJP010000402.1 GCA_020199975.1 Acidobacteriota bacterium | reverse complement strand
GACAAGAAGAGCATGGCAGTTACTTTCAGGGATCACCTTTGTTTACGAAGCCGGACCGACCGCTGCATGAAAAACTAGATGAAGATTCCGTCGATGCGAAGACTAAGACATAGATGCACAAAGACTGAGACCAGTGAAGCACTTCCCAGTGCACCTCTGACGCCGGAGGAGCGTCGCCACCGCACATTTCAGCGCGCGATAAAACTGCTGGCGGCTAAGTCGCGGTCTGTAGCAGAACTCCGTGAACTGCTTCTGCAGACGAGGGGCGCGACCGTTAAGGTGGTAGACGAGGTGTTGGCTAGATTGCGTGAATACGGGTATCTAGACGACGAACGGTTTGCTTTCGGTTACGCTTCTTTGAAGCTGCGGCAGAGACCGCTTGGTCGGCAGCGACTAAAACGCGACCTGGCGATGAAGAAGGTCGATAAAACCGTCATTGATGAAGCTCTCGATCTGGTTTTTGCGGAAGTCTCTGAAGAGGAACAGATCGACCGGGCCATCGAGAAACGCACTCGTGTGCGCGGCCGTCCAAAGAACAGGGCCCAGGCCAAGAGTCTCTTCGATCACCTCATGCGCCAGGGGTTTCCCTTTGAACTAATCGCAGAGAAGGTACGAGCTGCTTCTAAAACGGATCTTGACGACGATATATGACGTGCCGTTGAGACAGAAAAACACCCGCAAGCTCCTCGGAACCGCGGGTGTTTTGATGGAAGCTCAAGGCAGAATCAGCGCGCATTATGGTGCTCTGACTAAAAACACATCCCACGCCCAACGACCAAGCTGCGCATCGTTTACATCCTTGACCTTCGCCCGGTAGCGGAACTGGTTGCCGTACTGATCAGTCCGTCTCGATATCTTATAGTCGAGGTCTAAAGTCTTAAGGCCGAGTTCAGACAAGGTGTGTAATTCGTTCGGCTCTGAGACGCCGTTATGATTCGTGTCTTGCCACAGGCGCAAGGATGAGAAGATGGCATCCCTACTATTTATCTTGCCATCCGCGTTGCCGCCGTTCTCTGACTTATCATACTCAGCAAGAGCGAGGAAGCCGTTTTTCAACTCACCGGCTGGAGGTCGAGGCTGCGGAGTGTAGTTGCCGAATAGTTCTTGACCATTATCTATGGCCCCGTTGCCATTGCGGTCTAAGGCGAGCCAAGAATCGTCTGAACCGGAAGCTGTCCACGACAGTCGCTCCGGTGTCCCGTCACTGGTAAGGTCGAAGGCGACGCCGCCAGCGCCGCTGGTTAAGCTGAAGCCATTGCCTCCCGTATCAACGAGGATGGGTGAGAGACACTCTCCGTTGACGCCCACTTGCCTCTCTGGGGAGCATACTTCAGGTGGAGGATCTTCCGCATACAGGGCGCAGTATAACGCGCAAAAATTGAATGCTGTAGCATGAAGCGCGAAACAGACCGCGCAAATCGGGATGTTCCCCGTTACGCACACTGCGGCACAAAGACTGATCGATATCGGGCTCACTCCTGCCGTTCTCAAACACTCACTCGCACAGTCCCACCACGGACCGGGAGTTGGGGGCGATAGAGAGGTTTTAACCATGCAAGGGCTGCAAGAACAGTCGGAAAGCGGCCTTGGCTTTGGCGACATTTTGTGTGCGAATTTGATTGTCGAGTCGCCTGTGGGTTTCCGCATACCACTTTGCAAAAAGGCTGGGGCTACTTCGAGCGAATTCCCCCTATGATGCATTGGAGTCGCTGACAGCTTGATCTTGTTCTTAGTTTTCTTAAGTACAGTCTCCAGCGTAGCTAGTCTGGCAAGCAATCCAATCAGTTTTGGTCCAATCTGTCTGGCTACTGAGAGGGTTCCCTCGAGGTCCTCGGACGCAATGGTTGAAAACGCCCGTTGCAGTTCAGGCGCGTCTTTTAAACTGAGGGGATCATCCAGATTGTATGAGTGGAAACTACCGGAACCTTCTGTCTTACTCACCTCAGGCAAGTCGTTGATTACTGTTACCGCGCGACGAAGCAGGTCAATAGAATCAGGCACAGATAAGTCCAACGCCTCGGGCGCCAGCATAAGCAAGGCTCGCGCTTGTAAACCACTCGACTTGCTTTCGCTAAAAAAGCTTAGTGCTTCCGCGACGACCAACTTCGAAAAATCTGTATCACGTTTTGCGCGGGCGACGCGTGCCAACTGTGCAAATGCAATTGCTTTAGCTTCATGATCTTCTAATTTACGCGCTTGGGAAAGAGCGTCGTCTAACTCGGATTTAGCCAAGTGCAAGTCAAATGCGACTTTGGCTATTGTTTGTGCCACCGCCTTTCTAAACTTTTCATCTTTAACTTCGCCGAGCAATCGTTCGGCTTCATAAATATCGCCCTTTGCGAGTGCGACGGCAATGTCCGTAGACCTATCTCCAGAACTTTCTTCACTATCACTTAGGCGCAAGCGGGTAAAGCGAGACATTACCGCGGCATTAGGAGAAAGTGCCGCAAACTTCTCCGTCGCTAGAGTCCTTAACTCAGGTATGAGTTCTGGGGCAAATTTAGGCGCCAGTGCCACAAGTACTCCTGCAAGCTGATTCTGATATATCGACCGGAAGCGAAGGTCGTTCTTTGAATAGGCTTGCTCCTTCGATAACAGTGCTTCTGACTCTTTAAGAGATTTCTTGAGTATGTTGTAAGACGTCGAGAAATACTGAGCCCGAAGCGTTTGACTTGGAGCATTCACCGTGGCGGCATTCGCATCCACATTACTCGCGGGAAAAACATAATCTACCAGTAAGTAAAGGCTAGGCAGCGATAACACTGTAGGTCGGGTTTTAAGTCTGTCCAGGGTTCGTGATACCACGGAGTCGGCGAGGACGGGACTTCTTTGTCTCAATTTTGTAAGAGTTGGAAGTGCCGCAGGAGTGACACTCACAGCGAGAGCACGCTCCACCACTCTAGCGGCTTGAGTACTGTCCTCCTGCTGAACCAACTTAGAGGCCAGGTGTACGAGTCTTCGTGAGGTGGGGTCACTCCCTTTGACTTGTTGACTATAGGGTGCTTCTCGGGGGTTGGTAGAATCCGCCGATGCCTCCTCCAATAACTTGGCTGCTAACTTCGAGTCCCTGGGAGCCAGATACCGCAGAATGTCGGTACGCGCATCTTCGCGTTCATCGTTTTCTCCTATTTGTTCGTTCGTTAGCTGCCACAGTTGCTGAAACATATACCGGGACTTGGTGGGAGATTGTAGCCACAAAAGGTTCGCACTTTTCGACAGCACTTTGAAAGCATCTGTCTTGTTGTGAAGGTTCTGAGCCTCCGCGATAACGCTCGCAAGTTCTTGAAGGGCTAGTTGGGGCTGGGGTTGGGACACACTCGGAACGGTAGGTCGCAGTAGGTCGCTGTTCCTGTCTGTTTTCGCCTTTCGAAACGGTAGTAAGCCGCTTTTGACCGATAACGTTCCTATCGTGCTGAGCGGTGACTACGAAGGCTGAGATCTGAGCGGTGAATACGAAGGCTGAGAGCACTACTACGGCTAGTTTACGCATGATTTTTCTCCCTTGATTGTGAGGTTTAGGGACGGGTGGATTGTTCTCGCTCGCAGTTACGAGTCCACCAAGATTGCTTTACATGTTCGCATCTGAAAAACGGTTACTCGCAAGCTAGGCTTGATGAGAAACCTGCGAGGATCCTGAGGCTACTGTCTAAATCAAAACAGGCGTGAAGAGAATCACGCTGCACAACGCTCTTGTCTGCTTTACAATTGCTTGCGTCCATATAGCCAGGAAAAAAAACTCCCCACTAGCAGTGCCGAAAGCATCAGAAAAATGGAAACTGCCGGTGACTCACCGAGCGTTTGTACGAACTTAACTAGATGGGTTTCAAACCTAGTACCGGTCACCATCTCCGAAAGAAGGAATGGCAGCGTTACTGCCGAAACTGCAATCGCTGTGGCAATGAGATGTAGCACCCGCGAGCCGCTCATAGCCAAACCAATTGCCGTTGTTGATGTAAAGAGCGTCAATGACACGACAAAAATCAAAAAGGAGTGTCCTAATATAATTGGAGTGACGAGGTCCTTCGCTAAAAACCCGAACCAGCTCATCAGAGCAAACAAAACATAAACGCTCAACAATGGAATTAACGTTAGGAAAGAACAACCCACAACCTGCTTGAAATACCTATTCGTTTCGGAAGACGACAATTGAATGGAAGAGACGTGGGTCAAATGCGCTTTGGTTTGCGTGACTGGAAAATAAACCACGAAAGGGATGAAGAAACATGTAAGGATGGCGCACGCGCACATAACCTGTGAAGCGGCTGAAGCCTCTGCGTTGCCAGTGGGCCAGAATGTGTCTGGGGCCAAACTCGCCCACAGCAGTAAGGCCCACCAGAGCAGCGTATAACCTAAACCAATGCGCCAGAGATTAGAAGTTCGAAGTGCAAATCCGTCCAGTAAGCTAACTCTTTCTCGCATGGTTTCCTCGGAACAGATTTGGGATAAACCTAGCATAAGAAGAGACCTCCTGTATTGCACATTTACGGCCGCCGCTAAAGACTGTCAACGATGAAAAAGCCGTTCTAGTAAAGTCGTCCGATGCAAATGACCCTACTAGATGTTCGTGGTGCGGTCAACTGCAAAGCCTAGTCCAAATCGACTATTCTTTGTCCGAGTTGGCTGGAACCTCAAAGAACTATCAATCGAATGGGATTCTTGGTGCGCCCAGAAGGTTTTAGTGAGGGAACGGCTCTTCATAGGTACTCTCCAATAGAGAATTTTCTAAGTAGTGCTGATTGCATGAGGACTCAATCAGCAATTTCGTATTGTCTTCAAAATTATGATCTAGTCAACGCAAAACTCTTGTCTCAGCAGGCTATTCTTTGGTGAAAGCGGTTATTCGTTCATAGATCCTGATTCCACCGCAGCGGTGACTGTTAGCGCACTTCGATACTTTGACGGCGCTAAGCCGTGGGCCTTCTTAAACTCATGGACAAAATGACTCTCATTCGAAATACCCACTCGATTCATAATTTCCTTAACACTTAGAAAAGTAGTTCGTAGCAGTGTCGCAGCTTCCCTCATTCTGATAACTCTGAGATATTGCGTAGGCGTCTGGTCCATTTCTGCTTTGAACAAGTGACGAAGCCGCGAGCCTGAGAGGTTTACCAGCCGGCCCAACTGGACGATGTCCCAAGCTCGTCGAAAGTCTGTTTCGAGAGCCGAACTAACAATTTGCACTCTTCTGTCCATGAGAGGTTTCTGGTGGCGCACAACATCGCGACCCGCGAACAATAGCAGCCGCGACTAAGTAATTGTGCAGGTATGATTTCTTTGGTTGAGGATTCATGAGGTCTCAACCGTCAGTGAAAATCTTAGGCTGATTGCGAGGACATCACTTGACGTCGGCAGAAGAGCCTTTGAATAGAGGGCTTTATACGACTGGGCATGAGGGAAGTCAAGAGCACAGCAAACAGAGTACAGCAAACAGAGCACAGCAAGCTTCTTCTATAGCTCTCTTCGCCACCGTAGAATTCAATCCGCCTCAACTCATGCAAACCCCCTATTTCGCAAGCTCAACAAACGCGTGCTAAACTTTCATTTTCACCGATATTCAGTTGTCGGTTATCCAATTGTCGCTTGCCGTAGATTGCAATTCGGCCCGACAAACAAAGTGCCGACCAAACAATTATGACTGGAAACGAAATTCGCGAAACTTTTCTAAGCTATTTCGAGCGCAACGAGCACACACGCGTACGCTCGTCGCCCTTGTTGCCTGCCAACGACCCGACGCTATTGTTTACCAACGCCGGTATGAATCAGTTCAAGGACGTCTTTCTCGGGCTGGAGAAACGCGAGTACGTACGTGCTTGCTCCTCGCAAAAATGCGTGCGCGCGGGCGGCAAGCATAACGATCTTGATGAAGTAGGGAAGACGGCGCGACATCAAACGTTTTTCGAGATGCTGGGTAATTTTTCGTTTGGCGATTACTTCAAGCGCGAAGCGATTCAGTATGCGTGGGATTTCCTCACCGGCAGCCGTGAAGACGGCAAGCTCGGTCTTGATCCTGAGCGTCTCTGGTTCACAGTTTTCGGTGGCGACGATGAGGTGCCCGCTGATGAGGAAGCTGCGGCGTTGTGGATAGAAGTCGGCGCCAGACCTGAACGCGTTCTTCGTTTTGGCCGCAAGGATAACTTTTGGCAGATGGCCGAGACCGGACCCTGCGGACCCAATTCAGAAATCAACTACTACCTCGGTGAGCATCCGGAGGATCCCGAGTTCAATCGCGCCGACCTGGTGAACGGACCGGGCGACACAACCGTGGAGATCTGGAATCTGGTCTTCATGCAATACAACCGCGTCGAAGAGGAGCCGGGTAAGTACAAGCTCGAGCCGCTGCCGAAGCCCTCGGTGGACACGGGAATGGGCCTTGAGCGCACGGCGGCGATACTGCAG
>JAIVJP010000401.1 GCA_020199975.1 Acidobacteriota bacterium | reverse complement strand
CTGGTAAGCGATGCCTAAACGCGGAGCAAATGCCTTATAAGTGGGTGCCACGTTGAATTGTTTGTCGACATCCCCGACACCGCCGACAAGGAGTTCGCCGGTTTCAAGGCTCAGTAGACTCCCCTCGGCTGGGTTTTTGACTCTTTCGGGAAAGATCAACTCCCAACGAAGGCCATAGTTGAGGGTGAGCCTCGGATTCGCTTTCCACGTGTCCTGGCCGAAGAAGAACCAGCGGCGCTGGTATTCTTTCGCATCCGTGGTTGTGCTTACATACCGCTCGAAGTTGGTCACATCTCCGAGCAGGAGCGTTGCAATTCCCAAACCACCGCTGAAGGTACGATCGGGATTAACAAAACCAGTTCGAGCTTCGTTAAAATGCACCTGACCGGCTCGATGCGCATCTGATGGCACCCGTAGGTTTTGAGCCCAACGAAGATCGGCGCCAAACCTGTAGGAATGGTCGCCGCTCAGCAGGGTCCAGTTGTTAGCAAACTGATATTGCTGTTCCTCCTGGGCAAGTGGACAATTGCACCCGTTGGGATCAAGGGCAAAACCCAGTTTAGTGCCACCTACGCCCTGTATGTCAAAGAATGGCATGCCGGAAGTGAATTCATCATTGTTTAGGCCCGGAATACCAATGTCTGCTGCCGGCGAAGTACCGAAACCGCCCGGCAGCACATCCACTTTGTATTTGAAGTAGCCGAAGCGAAAGTCCGTAATTACCGTCGGGCTAACCACATAGTCAAAACCCGCTGCCCATGACTGATTACGAACTTTAGAGGTGCCGGCAAAGCGAGCGCCGCTTAAACCCGGGCCCCCGAGAAGTTCGCCAAACGCACCTGGTTTTGTTCTCTGATACTTAGCGAAGCTGTAGCGAGCAAAGAGGTGTAGATTCTTGCTCCCGTAGTGATCGCCGCGGATATTGAACTGATCGGCATCGAAGTTGTCTGTGCCGGACGCGCTGAAGTTGTCATTTATTCCCGGCCCATTAGGGGCCGGAAAGAGGTTTATTAATCTTTGTGCCTGCTGCGGTACGCGATTGGCCGGGATAAGGTTCCCAGCGAAAGGCGTGCGCCCCGTACCTGTACTTTGATTACCAGTCTGCGGATCGTAAATCGGTCGCGGATACGCGCTAAGATCGAAAAAGCCTGCAGCATTAGGCGCCCGTGCAGCCAAAATTGGGACCGTGGTTCGCACGGAAGCGCCTTCCTTGCTGCGCGTGCCCTGGTAATCGCCGAAGATGAAGCTCTTATCTTTGAGTAATCGCCACCCGAATGAGCCACCAAATTGACTCCAAAGGCTCTCGGGTAAAATTCTCGCTAACCCATCTTCCCTATTGCCAGGAATTAAGGGATCGCGCGTGCTCTGCGAAAATGGATCGCGAGCTTGAAAGATATCATTGCGGCGAAATATAAACGCAGAGCCATGTGGATTGTTCGACCCAGATCGAGTTTGGGCTGTGACTACGCCAGCCGTGGCCATGCCAAACTCTGCGTCAAAGTTCTGAGTGGTTACTTTGGCCTCGCTGAGACCCTCAAGTGTCGGGTTGATTACGATGATACCTAAAATCGGATCACGATTGTCAGTACCATCCAGTTGATATGCTGTTCCACTGAAGTGTTGCCCGTTGACCATGGTTTGGGTCGAGCCTTGCGGGTTCTCGCTCGCTGCATGTTGCCAAGCGAGTTTTTGCGTGCCCGGCGAAGCCAATATAATTTCAGTAAAGTTCCGATTGAAGATCGGAAGCTCCTGAAGTTGCTTTCCGGTAAAACTCGTGGATACATCTGCGCGGTCGGTCTTCAATCCCAGCTCAAGAGTTTCGGAGGATACTGTGACCGTCTCGGTTACAGCTCCTACCTCTAGAGCGACATCCGTCGTAGAGTCAACGTCAGCTCTCACCTCAACTTCCTGGACCGCAATCTTATGTCCCGGTTGTTCCACTCTAACTTGGTATTTGCCAGGAACAAGCGACCTAGCCTCGTAATTACCTGATTCATTGGTCGTAACTGTCCTTGAAATGTTTTTGGCGAGGTCAGTAACAGTCACTGTTGCGCCAACTATCGCAGCTCCCTGTGGATCAGTAACTGTCCCACTAATGCTTCCATACACGGCCTGCGCACGAGTATCTACGGCGATCGCGGCGACGAGTAATAGGCTAAGCAGGAATAACGCGACTTTGCTTCTGTGCATAACTTGCTCCCTTGGAGATTGGCTTTTTAGCGTTTACCACCGACATGGAGGCCGCACATGAAAATCAGTGGAGCCGGGCTTCGTTTTTTTGTAAAGCAACAGGACATGCAGACTGGTGTCCGCTGATTGGGTAACTTTCAAGTCAACAGCTCACGCAATTCAGACGCCGTGAACGGTAATAACTAGAGCCAAAGCTTTAATAAAATCGAGACGCCGCAATACAGCTCGATATAAAGGATGTGGGGCTTAGAAACACCGATCACTCAGGCAGAAAAGACCTTCAGGTAAAACCCGGACATCGCAGTCCCTACGAAAGTTTGGATTTAATCCAAATTTTTGATATGCCGCGGAATAATAAGCCGGGTCGAACGTCGACCCACGATCTCTCCAACTTTGTAGACGGTAACATGAGTGCTCAGAGTAAAGATCATGTAACGAGCGGCGTCGATGCGCTAAAACTACACCCGCTGGTCAGACGAGTCAAGCGATATTCTCGCCGTGGGTGTGCGACAAATTTATGGGCGGGGAAGAGGGAGTTTGAGCCTATGACACAATAGCTTCCCTGAAAGAACGACGTCAGCAGCTTTTTAAGCAAATAACGGAGTTGGGAGATTTTCGGCCGGGATCGATTTCGACAAGCTATCGCAAGTGTGGTCGGTCCAACTGCGCTTGCTCACAACGGTGTTGGGGACGATCAGGCTGCGACGCGGCTATTACTACTGTGGGGAGTGTGGCCAAGGGGTGCTGCCGCGTGATGAAGAGCTCGACATTGTGGGCACGTCGTTTAGCCCCGGGGTGCGACGAATGATGGGCCGGATGGGCGGAAAAGAGTCCTTCAACGAGGCGCGGGGACATCGCGGAAATGGCGGGCATCCAGGTAGAAACCAAAGCAGTTGAACGAGTTGCGGAAGCGACTGGGGTCACAGCTTGAGGTACCCACAAACTTGTCGCACACCCCTACGGTACGGTACGGCGGGCGCAGTCTTGTCTCTACTCATCAGACCAATCATCAGACCAACTCCACTGAGACAGTGTTTACTCAATCGATGAAACGGTGCGTGGCGCGGTAGCGATGGAGCAGTTCCTCCAGAAACCCCTCGTAGGTAAAAGTCGCAAGGTCGTAAGCGGGACGAATCTTGTACATGATAGGTAGCGAAACAC
>JAIVJP010000400.1 GCA_020199975.1 Acidobacteriota bacterium | reverse complement strand
GTACAACGCCCGCACAAATCGTGACAACACAAGTGTCCGTCGCACGTGATCTCCTGGTGGCCGGCCATGGCAACTTGGGATTGACCACTGCCAGTAACAATGCTGTAAATCGTGACGGGCGACTCGCCTCAGGCTTCAACCTCGTCGATCTGATTGCCCGTCTTGAGCTCAAACACAGCAAGCGGTTCCCCGTCACGGTCCTCTTAAATCTGGTTACCAACACGCAAACGCGTGACGTTGTCAGGGCCGGGCCTGGAGGCGCCGATTTGGTCCTCCCTAATCATGAGAACCAGGGCTTCTGGGGTGAAGTCCAAGTGGGGTCAACGAAAACGCGGGGCGACATGTTGTTTGGCTACACGTTTATGCGACTGGAAAAAGATGCAGTGCTCACGCCTTTCAATTTTTCTGACGTAACGCAGCAGTCCGACATGCGTGCACACCGGTTGGCTTTCGGCTATGCCGTCGATCCGCGCGTAACATTTTCAATAACGGGCATAGTTACACAACGGGCAAACGGATTGCTGGGTCCTTTTCTTCCGACTCCGCCCGGCACGCTGAATCGCTCGACGACACGTCTACAATTTGACACGGTCATTAGGTTCTGAAGTCAGGAGTCAGGAGGGCATACGGTAATTTGCAGGTCAGATATCTGAGTCGTAAGCGACACGTTAATATTTCGTGGACCGAATCTCCTGTGCTGCGGCGCTGGTTCTGGGGGAGTTAGCGCGACAGCTGACAACGGAAAGGAGATCGCCAGTGTTGGGTATTCCCGCCAGCGACACCTGACACGCCCGTAGGATTTCAGCAACTCGGGTGTGTTGCGGCCCCAAGATGCTCCTTTGTTTCAGCCCCGGTGGTTTGCCGACCTGCCGGGGCTTTTTTTCGAATTCCAGCCACTTTCCAAGGAATCTTGCTTGCTTTCTACGTGCTACTTTTCCTGCTCCATGCATGCGTGCGAAAGCTTCCGCCATTTGACTGCGGTTTGAATTCTCTACGCAGACGAAAAGCAGCTTCTTTTTCCTTTTCCAGTTCACTTTACACAGAAATCGAATCCGGCCTTAAGCAACTGCAAGTTCAGAGTGATGTCAGACCATATTCAGTTCGTGTTCAGGTGGACATTCGTCCGCCGCTCGGCTATATTGCGGATTCTTCGAAAACAACAATCCACCAATGGGGTCGAAACTCTTAAGATGGGCCTGCTAAATTTCCTGCCAAAAGAGGAACAGTATTTTGCCCTTTTCATACAGATGACTGTCTACATCTCCGACGCTGCACGCGAGCTCAAGGAAATGCTGGCGGACAAGAACCATGATTTCGTGGAATATATGCGGCGCATCAAAGGCCTGGAACACGCCTGTGATGAGTTAACGCACAGCATTGCGACTCGTCTCAACAAGTCTTTTATTACTCCTTTCGACCGCGAAGACATTTACATGATGTCTACCGCGCTCGACGATATTGTCGATCTCATAAATGATGCCGCCAGGTCAATTGTTGATTATGACGTTAGGGAGATTAAGGATTACGCTAAAGATTTCGCCGATGTAATCGTTCGCATGGCGGAACAACTTCGAGAAATCGTTTCCACGCTAGAGAAGCCTAAAAACATCACGCAGCGGTTGGTGGAGATCCACCGTTTGGAGAATGAGGGCGACGATATTTACCACGCCGCGATTGCAGAGCTCTTTCACGAGGAGCGCGATCCGCTGACTGTGCTGAAGTGGAAAGAGGTTTACGAAAAACTGGAAGCCGCCGTCGATCGTTGTGAGAATGTCGCTAACATCATCGAGAGTGTGGTTATCAAGCATACTTAGGATCGGCGAGCTTACTTCACCTTATGACAATTGCCCTCGGGTTAGTCATCTTCATCATCTTCATTGCTTTTGTCTTCGATTACACCAACGGTTTTCACGACGCTGCTAATTCGATAGCCACCGTCGTATCCACCCGCGTTCTCTCGCCCGGCATGGCGGTCACTTGGGCGGCATTCTTTAATTTTGTCGCCTTTGCCGTGCTTGGAACGCGCGTAGCTAAAACAATTGGCGGCGACCTTGTCCGTATTGAACTCGTCGCCGAAGACATGCGGCTCTACATGTTGCTCGCCGGTTTGCTGGGGGCAATCTTCTGGAATCTCATTACGTGGTATATCGGACTCCCTACGTCCAGCTCGCATGCGCTTATAGGCGGCTATGGTGGTGCGGCAATTTTTGCGTACGGCAGTTTTGTCGGCATTCTAAAACCCGAGGGTTGGACGAAGACGATCATCTTCATAGTCGCTTCGCCGCTTATCGGCATGACGCTAGGGTTCCTCAGTATGGTGGCGGTGCATTGGATTTTTCGACGCTCGTCGCCTCACAGCGTGGACAGATTCTTTCGAAAGGGACAACTGGTATCAGCTGCTGCCTATTCACTCGGTCACGGCGGCAATGACGCACAGAAGACGATGGGCATTATTACCGCCGTGCTTGTAGCAGGTGGAATGCTGGCCTCCGGACCGGGTGGCAAGCTACCTGAGATTCCCCTTTGGGTAGTTCTCTCAGCGCACGCGGCGATCGCGCTCGGTACACTGTCAGGCGGCTGGCGCATTGTGCATACGATGGGCTCGAAGATCACGAAACTGAAACCTGTCGGCGGCTTCTGTGCGGAGAGTTCGGGCGCCCTGGCCCTGTTCGGCGCCACGCTCGCGGGAATTCCTGTTTCTACCACTCATACAATCACCGGCGCCATTGTGGGGGTCGGCTCAACACGCAGACTCTCAGCCGTCAAGTGGGGAGTGGCGCGGCGTATAGTCTGGGCGTGGGTCCTCACGATTCCAATGGCTGGGATCATTGCAGCGCTCTCATTCCTAATTATCCGGACCATCCATCAAGTAGCGAACTAAAGCGTTCCTCAAACAGTCGTAAGCATGTGCCTCAGAACCGGGAGCGACCTAGAGGTGAGGTCGTCGGCGCGGTAAACTTCGCCCATCCCGCCGCGCCCTGGTAGTCCAACTGATGGCAGAGAATTTCTCGTTCGAGCGGGGCGTCATGGAGGCTATTTCCTGCACGACCTTCGATTAGGAGTCGCCAGTGCACCTGTCTATCTGATAGACGGCTCGGGACAATTCCTGTCATGGGGGAAACGTACCCGGTGGAGTCTCAGCGACCTGAGTAACACTGGTCGCACATCCACCCCCGAGATACAACGGCTAAGAGTGCTTTAGTGGCTATGTTGATCGAAACCTTCGATGTCGGCTGGCTCCGAATAAACTCGCTCGAGAAGACTATGCTTGAATTGGCGCTCACCCGCCGCGTAGGGTTTAACTGTGTGGCCATCTCCGAAAAGCTTGTACTTGTAGGTAACGAGGGCCTCTA
>JAIVJP010000399.1 GCA_020199975.1 Acidobacteriota bacterium | reverse complement strand
CTCGGGTATAAGGCGGTATGCGCCGGAGCGTGTAGGTCTCGGAGGCTCGGGATATTCCTTTGACTTCTTCAAGGCCCGCCGCAGTCAAGTACAACAATGCAGTCTTGTCCAACTTATGACTCAATTGTCCTACGATCGCCAGAACCTCCGGATCGGATTTGGCTGTTTCCTGGAACCACGTGCCTGGTTCCGCGCAACAGGCACAGCCATAGACGATCGGTGAGTTCGTTAGAACCAGCATTACGGCGCAAAAGACGGCGGCACCCATCTTCTTGTGTAATTTAGCAAGATTGTGTAATGAAGCAAGAGAAGCTGCTTTCATAGTTTCCTCCATGGACATTGAGTCAGATTGCGGCCGCCGATCGCGTCCGCACTCGGCATGCCTGAGAAGCAGCCTCTATCGTATATTCGCATCCACTTTTAAAACCGATACGCGTGCTACGAAACTTACTAATGCTGGTACTTGGAAATAGTATAGTTAACGCGATGACCAATATCGAGTTTGTCCAACCTTTGCAGTGCGCCGGCAGAGCGAAGCTGCGGCGGCGCTTTGGATCGGGGTTGTCGCTTCTTGTAGAGAAACCAAAGCGGTGTCGCGCTGCGGCTTGCCACCGCACTCCACAAAACTGCCCGCCGCGTCACTTTACCGGCGGCGTCTTCATGGGTCTGAAGTTGACGTTGAGATGCTGCAGGCGTTGCTCGTGAATGTTCAAGCGCGTGAGAAAGTCGGCGTAGTTCTTTCGCTCCTTTAAAGACCAGGTCACTTCCGACAGAGCGGTCAATCGAGGAAACGCCATGTACTCAACATGCCCCGGGGTCGGCAGATACTCAGTCCACAACTGGGCCTGCGCCCCGAGTACGCGCTTGCCCTCTTCGGCGGTTAAATCTTCGGGGACCGGCTCGAACTGATAAACCGTCTCCATTGGCAGGAAGCCACCGATGGACGGCAGCTCGCCCGGATCCTGCGATTGGTAGTAGTCGAGGTAGGTGTGGGTTGTGGGAGCCATGACTACATCGTGTCCGGACTTTGCCGCTGTAATGCCGCCCTTCACCCCACGCCACGACATGACGGTCGCGCCGGGAGCTAGTCCGCCTTCAAGAATCTCGTCCCAGCCAATCAGTCGCCGGCCCTTAGCCGCCAGGAACGTATGCATGCGGCGAATGAAGTAGCTCTGTAGTTCATGTTCATCCTTCAGGTTCAGTTCCTTTAGTCGCTCCTGAACCTGCGGGCTGGCCTTCCACTGGTCCTTGATGGCCTCATCGCCGCCGACGTGTATAAACGTACCGGGGAATAGCTCGATCACCTCGGTCAACACATCCTGCATGAAGAGGATGGTCTTCTCACTTGGATTGAAGATGTTCGCGTTGATACCCCAACGGCTCCAGACTTCGAGGGGCTCGGCAGTGACTCCCAGCCACGGGTAAGCGGCAATCGCCGCCTGCGCGTGACCGGGCATCTCGATCTCCGGTACCACTGTGATATGACGTTGTCGCGCATACTCTACAACTTCGCGGATGTCCCGCTGCGTATAGAAACCGCCGTGCGGCTTCTTATCAAAGCCGCGGGGATTTCTCTCGTGACCGAGCCGCGTCTGTTTGCGCCATGCCCCGACCTCTGTTAGTCGCGGATATTTTTTTATTTCGATGCGCCAGCCCTGGTCGTCGGTGAGGTGCCAGTGGAATGTATTCAGTTTGTGGAGCGCCAGCAGGTCAACAAAACTCAGGACGAACTCTTTGGGCATGAAGTGGCGGCAAACGTCGAGCATCGCCCCGCGCCAACGAAAGCGCGGCTGATCCTCTACATGCACCGAGGGTACGGTCCATTCGACGCCTTTTTGGGCGCTCGACGAAAAGATTGCCGGCGGGAACAGTTGTCTCAGGGTCTGTACTCCGTAGAAAATCCCAGCTTCTCCGGGTGCGCGAATGACCACACGTTGCGGAGTGACGTCCAGCAAATATCCCTCATCGCCTAAGCGAGTCAGAGCAGGATCCAGCTTGAGGCTGATAGTGTTATCAGCATCTTCGCGCGGCTTAACCTTGAGTGAGTAACCAGTCGCGTTGCGCAGCCATTGAGCGAGCAAGTTGCCGGTCTTGTGATTGGCCTTATCCGAGACGATCAGAGTGTCGGGTCGGAGGATGAAAGAACCATCTGCCGTAGTAACGGTAGCGGGTTGGGGTAGCACCGAGATCTCCCGGACCTGTGCGTTGGCAAAACGAGGAATGACAAGCAACAAGATTGAGAGAAGCAGAGCGACGCCCCAGGCTAAGAGTATCTTCAAGGTTGTTCTCCTACTCATCAGGTTTGGAAATTGTGGTCGCCTCCTAGTTCGCCGCGAGCGGCTGGTAAACTTCTTTCCCACCGCTCATCTCGACCGCAATCTTGCCTTCCGAATGAGCTAGATCGAGATGGGCTACTGCTTCCGAAACAGCGAGAAAACGATGTACGTCGTCGGTTTCCGGAAACATATCACGCGACACGTCCCAGGCAGAGGCTCCGGCTTTGGGGACGAGACGAATCACTTCCGCCTGCCGCTCGCGAATTGCGCGGAGGTAGCGATTGAAAAGCTCTTCGTAGTCATTCACCGGCGCACCATGGCCGCCATGTACGAGAGTCGGAGCGAAGGTGCGCAAGCGCGCCAGGCTTACGAGGTATTCGGCGAGCGAGGGAAAACGTTTTGACGGATCGATGGGATCTGGGGAGAGAACGGGGTTGGGGGTAATGCGCTTCAGCACGCAGTCGCCGGCAATCACTGTACGATCCGCTTCGCGCACAAAAGAACATGAACCGGGAGTGTGGCCCGGCGTGTGAATTATTCGCAACGCGCCATTGGTAAACTCTAGCTCCGCTTCGTCGCGCAACCCGCCGTACTCATGATCTGCAAAGGAGTCGGCATAGCGGCGCACTTCCTCGTAGATCCTGCGCATCGTCTCAATCTCGCTATCAGGCACGCCGGCACGCGCGAGTAGATCACGGTGACTTGCGTCTTCAAGGCGGCCGATGCGATGCCCCGTCTCCCAGTTGTGTACCAGCACTTCAGCATTCTTCGCTTCATCCCGCAGTGAGCGCGCCAGACCACAGTGGTCTTCGTGCGCATGCGTCAGGACAATGCGGCGAATGTCGGAGACGCGAAGACGCTCACGTCTGAGTCCTTCACGCAGGGCCTCATTGGCTTCCTTTGTTTTCGGGCCGGTATCGATCAGGGTCAGGGGATCTTCGGCGATCAGATACACGTTCACCGGACCGATGTAGAAGGGCGTGGGAAGCGAGATGGGGATGATGCGCATGAAAAGTGATTGCCGATTGCCGATTGTTTTAAGAAACCAGGGACCTAACAGAGCGCCACGCCGTCGCTACCTAACCGTGACG
>JAIVJP010000398.1 GCA_020199975.1 Acidobacteriota bacterium | reverse complement strand
AGTTGCGCCCGGTCTGGGCGATTACTACCTCGGCTCACAAGGATACGAATCTCAGCAGACGGATGAGCCAATTGATCCGGATCGTCCGAACAATCTGTGGGAGCCGGTCGCGGGCGATCACGGCGCGCATGGAATTTTCGATGATCGCGCGTCCACCTTCAGCCCGCAATTGTGGGCCAACATGAATCGCGGTTGGCCCGCGCTCGCCGGAGCCGCCGGCCTGGCCTGCGCCGCGTTGTGGAAGAGGAAACGATGAAAAGTCTCTCCTTTCAGCCCAGTCAAGGGCAGTTGATAGAAACCCAGCGATAAATCACCGGGCTGTTTTCACAAAGTCACTACGGGACGGAAGAATACGCTGCGCGTCAGCAATCCCTTTGCTTGTTGTCTTGGAGGTTTAGAACAACGGTGCCGGAATTTACGTGCAGGCTTTCTGACATTACTACACCGCTCACACATTCCTGGGAGCACACGGTCGGCAGCGGTCACGCGCCGCTCGCGCTGCGCGCCGACTGGCAGGCGCAACTGCGGCGCTGCCACAACGAATTGGGATTTCGATACGTGCGCTTTCACGGTTTGCTCTCGGACGACATGGGCACGCTCATCAATCACGGCGACGAGTTGCTCTACTCGTTCTTCAACGCCGATCAAATCTTTGACTTCCTACTTTCCATCGGCATGAAACCTTTTGTCGAACTGAGCTTCATGCCCGAAGCTCTGGCGTCAGGGCATAAGACGGTCTTTCACTATCATGCCAACGTCACGCCGCCGAAAGATTACAAGCAGTGGGCGACGCTGATGAGGAAGCTGGTCAAGCATTGGGTCGAGCGTTACGGCATAACGGAAGTAAAAGAATGGTTCTTCGAGGTGTGGAACGAGCCGAACCTGCCAGACTTCTGGAAGGGCACGCAAGACGATTATTTCAAGCTCTACCGTTCCACCGCCGAAGCGATCAAAGACGTGGACTCGTCGCTCAAAGTCGGCGGTCCGGCGACGGCGAAGAACGAGTGGATCGAAGAGTTTCTCGAATTCTGCGAAAAGAAAAGAGTGCCCGTCGATTTCGTCAGCACGCATCATTACCCGACCGACGCGCTGGGCAATGAAGGCGACGATACGGAAACACAGTTAGCCAACAGCCGGCGCAGCATCCTGCGCGAACAGGCGCAGGACACGTTCAGACGTGCGCGGGGTAAGCCGGTTTATTACACCGAGTGGAACGCCTCATCGAATCCACGTGATTCACGGCACGACGAACCTTATGCCGCCGCTTTTCTAGCCAAGACCGTGCTGGAGACGAACGGACTCGTTGAGGGCTACAGCTTCTGGACGTTCTCAGACATCTTCGAGGAGAACTATTTTCCGTCTATACCGTTTCACGGCGGCTTCGGCTTGCTCAATTTGCACGGCATCCCGAAGCCGACTTACCGCGCGTATGAGTTGCTGCACCGTCTTGGTACAGAGCAACTGGTGGTTGATGGAATTCACGAGACGGTGAATGCGTGGGGTGTCTGTCGGGGAGATACCATCACCGTGCTGTTAACTAATCACGCGCTGCCGCGTCACTCGATTAAGACGGAGCAGGTGCGCGTGCGTCTCGCAGAAGCAATGGAGCCGCGCGCAGCCTTTATCGAGCGCATTGATGAAACACACGCGAACCCGCGCCGCGTGTGGCGCGAGATGAATGGGCCGGAGTACCTGAGCGCGCTGGATGTCGAGCAGTTGCAGTCAGCTTCCCGCGTGGCGCGCGAGCCTCATGCATGGAAGTATGAAGATCATATTGTTCAATTCGATATTGAGTTACCACCGCACGGCGTGGCGGCTATCACGGTCGAGTTTGCGTCGGAGCGGCACATCGGAGGCAGCGACAGGTGAAAGTGAAAGTTGATCAGCCATCGTTAAGTGATGAAGAGTTGGCCGAACTCCAAAAAAGCACGTTCGGGTATTTTTTGAAAGAGGCCAACCTTGAGAACGGGATGGTGCCGGATAGCACGCGAGAGGGCGCGCACGCCAGCATCACCGCCATCGGGTTCGCGCTGACGGCTTACACAATCGGGGTCGAGCGTGAATACCTGACGCGCGCCGAAGCCGTCGAGCGAACACTCGTAACGTTGCGTTTCTTCTGGAACAGTCCGCAATCTGCCGAGCCGGACGCGACCGGCTATCAAGGTTTTTATTACCACTTCCTTGACATGAAGACCGGACGGCGCGCGCAAGATTCTGAACTGTCAACCATTGATACCACGTTCCTGCTCGCCGGCGCGCTCGCTGCCGGGATGTATTTCGACCGGGACACGCCGGAAGAGCAGGAGATTCGCTCGCTTGCTTCCGCGCTCTACGCCCGCACCGACTGGCAATGGGCGCAGAACGGGGAACTCAAGGTATCGCACGGATGGAAGCCGGAAACGGGTTTCCTGAAGCACTGGTGGGAGGGCTACAGCGAAGCGCTCATCCTTTACGTGCTCGGTTTGGCATCACCGACGCACCCGCTCTCCGCAGAGAGTTATGCGGCGTGGGCTGAAGGCTATCAATGGAAGAAACTTTACGGCTCTGAATTTCTCTATGCCGGCCCACTGTTCATCCATCAACTCTCGCACGTCTGGATCGACTTCCGCGGCATTCAGGACGAGTACATGCGCGAGAAGGGTATCGACTATTTTGAGAACAGCCGCCGCGCGGCCTACGTGCAGCAGCAGTACGCGATCCGCAACCCGAAGAAATTCGTTGGCTACGGAAAGTATGCCTGGGGAATCACGGCGAGCGACGGCCCCGGCCCGGCACAGCGCAAGGTGAAAGGCGTCGAGCGCCGCTTCTACGACTACAAAGCGCGCGGCATTCCGAGGGGGCTGGACGACGGCACGCTCGCGCCATGGGCGGTCGTCGCCTCGCTGCCGTTTGCCCCGGAACTTGTGCTGCCTTCGATCAAGCACTTCGACGAAGCCTACCCGGAGATGACGAGCGAATACGGTTTCAAGTGCAGCTACAATCCGACCTTCTCTGACGGATCAAACAACAATTCAGGCTGGGTTTCACAGGGCTATTACGGACTCGATCAAGGACCAATCGTGATGATGATCGAGAATTACCGCACGGGATTTCTCTGGCGTTTGATGCGGCAGTGTCCCTACATCCAGATGGGACTACGCCGGGCCGGGTTCGCGAGCGGCTGGCTGTCGCACATCAGGAATGTGAGCGCCACGAATTGAGTGGCGGTAACGAACAGCAGATCACGAGCGGAAAGGCTCACGCATGTCACTCCAATACTTGAAGAATGCCGTGGCGAGCGGTGATTCCGAGAAATTGACCAGGTACGTGCGCCTACACTTGGGCGACGGTAACGAAGCGGCGGGCCGCAAGGAGATTGACAAGGCAT
>JAIVJP010000397.1 GCA_020199975.1 Acidobacteriota bacterium | reverse complement strand
GTTTTCGGCATATCATCCCGGAGGGATGTGAGTTAATAGCCGTGGGCGAGCGTTGCGCGACGCCCACGGACAGGCGGAAGAAAATGCCTGACCCTGAAAGGGTCACAGTTTGAGGCCCAGTTTGACCCTTTCAGGGTCAGGAATCTCTTGTCTGATCCTCCGTGGGCGTCGCGCAGCGCTCGCCCACGGCTATTGACTTAAATCCCTTCAGGATTCGAAAACAAATTGACTATACCTCCCACTGCTGAGAATTAAGGGTAGCTAGATCAGCCAGGGCGCCCAGAGTCTTATGCCAAAATATGTTGCCTTCCTGCGGGCCGTTAATGTTGGAGGCCATATCATCAAAATGGACCATCTGCGGCAACTCTTTCAATCCCTAGGATTCTCCAATGTCGAAACCTTTATCGCCAGCGGCAATGTAATATTTGATACTACCTCAAAAAGCACGAAGACTTTGGAAACGAAGATTGAGAGTCTTCTTCGGGAGACTTTCGGTTACCGAGTGGCGACCTTTGTGAGGTCGACATCTGAATTGGCGAAAATCGCGGAATACAAACCTTTTGGCGATTCGGAGTTGGGTGCAGAAGGAAATGCACTGTATATCGCTTTTACATCGGACGAGCCCAGTGCCGAAGCCAAACGGAAGCTCCTGATATTCACGACGGATGTGGACGACTTTGACGTGTATGGTCGAGAAGTTTATTGGCTTTCGCGTAAGAAGATCAGCGAATCCAAGTTTTCCGGGGCGCAGCTCGAGCGTACCCTGGGAATGCCGGCCACGATACGGAATGCAAACACCGTCAAGAAAATTGCGTTAAAGTACGCTTTATTCGCGGATAAGAATGCGAGCCACAGATGAACACGGATAGAACGGATAAGAAAGAGAAAGGATAGCAGCTTGAGCCTGCGCAGATCTGCGTTTGTCCGTGTTCATCTGTGGCCGCTATATGTGCTAACCCCAGAGAGAGCGTGGCAGGCGAACAATCAGCTCGGTAAGTAAAAGTAACCAGGGTGAGAATAAGTTGCCAGACTCTCTACCAAACCCTAAGCGTCGAGGTTTTCTGAATCCACGAATGGTGAGGACGATCTCATTCTGGACCACCAGCGCCTGCATTCTGGTGGCGGTTGTTGCCTCCCTGCTCGCCATTTGGAACTTTACCGGTACCGACATTTTGTGGCGCACAGTAGCTACGTGCGCCGTGATCGGTGCGGGGACGGTCGCGTTCTACTGGGTCAACGTACTCTTCGGCAAGACTTCGGACTAGTTTCCGGTCTCATCACATGTTTCTAGAACCTTATTTCGTGATGAAGTTTGAAAGGCTATTTGAGGTTTGAACGATCCACGAAGCCTCACGAAATGACACTAAGGCCTTTTCGTGGTGGTTTAGTGTTATTTAGTGGATCGATGCTTCCTTTTGAATACGATTGCGGAAAGCAGGACCTAGAACGCGAACGATTCGACTTGGAATGGGAGACGAGATCGTCCGATCGGGTCGTCGTTACTTAGCGCCGCCGGTGATACCACTGGAGATTTGAGGTGTCGACCGCGGCTTGATGGGAACCAGAGCTTCAAAATTCTTGTAGATCTGCAGATACATTTGCGTCTCACGCGGAATCAATACGCGCCACGACGAACCTCCGCGCTTCAAATAACCCGGCAAACGAGCGGCGTTTGAGTTATAGCCCGCAGCGAGCAGCTCCGGTTGCGTTGCGAGTTTCGCATTGAGCGCGTATTGCACCTCTTCATTTGCCGCCAGATCGTTCCAGGTGTCTTGCATGTAGAGCAGCATCGCCTGCAGCGCGTTTCCGTGATTGCGCATGCCCACGACAAAATCAGGCGTGAGACCTACGCCAGGATGACGCTGCTTCATTAGGTTGTAAGCCCAGGGAATCATCTGGACCATGCCGCCCGCCCCGGCGGAGCTGACTGAGTAGCGATAAGTATCAAGTTCGTTAAGGGCAAAGAGTGAGTAAACTTCCTGGAATAGTGCGCCGCGGTTTTCCTGACGAAAGCGTTCGTGGTCAACGTGCTCGACCAAGCACAGGCGCTCAGCCACATCGACGATCCGAGGCGAGATAAAAACACCCTTCTCACCCAGACGCTTTGCCGCCAGATCCAACATGTTGCGTACATACAACTGGCCCGAGCGGGCCAGCTCCGGCGAAAGCAGAGCCGGATGCGCTGAGGTGTAATATGCCAGCTCACGAAAAACGCCGCGCTTCTCAATCGGAAACTCGATCAGCAGCGGAGTCAGGGAGCGGCCCTGACTGTCGAAGATGGTTACTGCGGTGTTTACTCCGTTCGCGCGCAGCACGCGAATACTCAACGGCACGCCTAAGGAACTAGTCGTTGTGAATTCAGAGCCTTTGGTGAGAAACGTCTCCTTTAAGAGCGTGACGTGATGGATGCGGGCCGTACTCTGGTCCAGAGCCGCGAGGGTTACAAATTGAATCGAAGGCCATATCGATGTGGGCAACGGACGCGATTTGAACAGGCGCTCCGCCTCCGCAATTCTCGCTCGGATCGCCTGCGGCGAAAGAGGCCGCAAGGTCTTCTGTGATTCAGACCCTTCAGGCTCAATTCCCGCCAACTCGACTGACTGTGGCGGGACTACTGTTGCTGAACCGGCCGGCTGTGGCGGCTGTGGTTTGGGGCTCTGGAGCGGCTCTGGACTTTGCTTTTGCGGTACCGTTTGCGCAGGTGACCGCTGGGCCTCTTTAGATTGAGGAGCCGGAGACGACACCGTTCGCGGGCGCGTTAATTCCGAGACTTCCGGTGATTGTGCGTGAGCCGCTACGAACGCAAGCGAAAAAACGAGTGGCGTGACTGCGAGGGAACCTAATTTCATGTCTATTTTTAGGAGCTCTTGGACTTAAGACCACTCGCCAGGGGCTGCGCGTGTCGGCTTAGATTCGCCGATGCCCCTGCGAGTTGTCAACATGTTAATTAATCGATCTCAAAACCGACATTGACCACGGCCGTGATGTCTTTTTCCAGTGACGAGGTGTCGTTCATGCCGCTATCGGAGACTTCGTTCGAATCGGCCGGTGTGATCTGCAACACTCCCATTCTTGCAGTGCGTACACTGCCGATGCTGCTGCCAGTGCTCTCCGCCACCTTTTCAGCGCGCACCTTGGCATCTTTGGCCGCCTCGGCAAGCATCGTGATCTTCTCTTCACCGAGTTTGGTGTAATGGTACTCAGGCGGCATCGACTCCAGCAGAATGCCCTGATTGATCAGTTCAGTGGCCTCGCGGGCAATCTTCGCGATCTTGTCAACGTCATTTGAGCGCACCTCCAGCTCCTGTCGCAGTGAATACCCGGTGATCTGTCCCGTGTCCTCTCCCTTATCGTTTCGAGCGTGCAACGTTTGCG
>JAIVJP010000121.1 GCA_020199975.1 Acidobacteriota bacterium | reverse complement strand
ACTTAGCAACAGGCACCTGGCCGAAAGCGGTGGGCGTGAAGAAACTCAGTACGCTGAGAATCCAGAATACTCTTTTCATAGGTAACGTCACTCTGATTTAATCTCATCGCGAATTAAGAACGATTCTTCCGTCCCCCGTGTTAAGGACGAAAACGTTGCCGCCGCGCCCTACTCTCCATCGCTTCACACGCTTCGACGGGGCGATTTCTTCAGAGATGGTCATGCCGGCGTTGTCTATACCTTCGGCGTTCGTTTCTATCGTGAAATCCGAATTCGCCGGAACCGACAGCGAGATATTCCCGTCACCCGTTCGCGCCGCCAGCCCAGTGAATTTTCCATCGAGAGAAATCGAGCCATCGCCCGTGCGCGCGTCGACCTGTCCCTCAAAGCTTGCGATCCGAATCTCTCCATCACCGGTATTAACCTGCAACTGTCCTCCGCCATTGGTGACTTTGATTGAGCCATCACCGGTACGCAGAGTGAGCTCACCCGAAACGCCTTCCAGGTTCAACTCACCATCCTGTGACGAAACATGCAACGTCGAGTTGCGCGGAACATAGACGTCCAACGACGCCGCACCGTTGTTCTCTTCAGACTTCGCGATAATCGAAACCGATGAGCCTTGCTGTTCTGTCTGAATAGCTACCTGCTTAAGCTCCTGCTCATCGCCCCCGCGCTTTGTCGCCGTGTACATCACTTCCGACTTATCCCACCCCCGAACAGTTATCGCTCCGTCGAACGTCACGATGTTCACGTGCGGCGAACCGGCGACTGAGAAGGTCTTCGACTCCCGTTCGGTAACACCCTTGTGGCCATATCCTCTTCCACTGCCTTTGCCTTCCCCGACGCCTTCCGATTGACCTCTCACTTCGCGACGCACTCTTTCCCGCACCTCGCGTTGGGTCTCGCGTTCAATTTCTCTCTGGGCACGTGCGATTTCGCGTTGAGCCTCGCGAATGGCCTGCTCGACTTCGCGCTGCACCTCAACCTGCACTTCACGATTGACCCTGGCGGCCTCGGCTCGCTGCGTTCGTTCCGCCCGGCGAGCCTCCTTGGCCTCGCGTCGCTCCTCTGCGCTCATATTGCGCTGGGCCTCCTCATCATCCTCATCGCCTTCGCCCTCTCCTTTATTCTTGTCCTTGTCTTTGTCTTTTGTGGTTAACAAGCCCGTAGCCGTACTTACTGGACGGCCGTCCTGGGCATGCTTGATCGAGATCCGGCCATTTACATTTCCTAGTCTTATCCGCGGCCCGCCGGCTCCGAGTTGCCCGTAAAGCTCGTGGCCCACGTAATCCCCGTGCTGAACGTTCAAGCCAAACTCATTGCTGATGGCTCCGTGAACCGTTCCCGCTCTTACCACTGCATTCGCGTCCGAGGGAATGATCAGCGTCACACTTCCGTTGACCGACCCGAGCGAAATCGGCTTCGCCTCATCAAGCTTAGTGAAAGTTGCTTCAAGGTTGCCGTTAACTGTCGAGAGTTTTGCTACGCCCGCGAGGCCGCGGGCAGTTACCCGGCCGTTCACCGACGACGCTTTGACATCACCTTCGACACCATCGACGTCGAGCGAACCATTCACAAGATCGACCGACTCCAAACGCGCGTTACGGGGGACCGTTACGGTGTAGTCAACGAGCGCCGGATTGTTGTAGCGGCCTTTCTGTTCATCGGTAAGAGTCTGGTTCCAGTCCGGATAAATCGTCTTGATTCTGATCGCATCGGCGGTCGCATTCACTTCAATGGCCGGCTCCTCGCCGGGAAGTGAGCTTTCAACTTCCGCACTGCGCGAAACTCCCAACTGAATCTTCGAGGCGTTTCCACTCGTTGCGCTCCATAGCGCAGCGCCCAAAATCATTGTCACAATCAAACTCTTCTTCAACATCATCTCTTCTCTCTTCACTTTCTTTTGTCGGGTACCTCAACTTCGCTGAATCAACTGGCATGTCGAGAACTATTACTTCGTTCGAATCTCTTAAGCATGAGCATGAATTCGCGCTTGCCGTTGTCGGTTTTACCGTGCCACTGTTTACGGTTTATCCTGCCCAGCAGGCTCTGGGGAAAATCCTGCGATAGCTTAGTCTCGAGGGCGTCGGTTTTGACACCGGTGACCATCGTCATAGGAAGATCCAAGGTCACTGCCCGCTCAAAGGTTTTATATTCAAAGCGCGCTTGGGTTTTATATTCAAAGCGCGCTGGCGAATGGATGTCTCGGCGCTTCGCGGAGATCTCTTCATTAAGGTGTCTCGCCGGAGCGTATTTAGCACGTGCTAAGTGCAGCACGTTGCGATTCGCCTTCTTGCGGGCAACCAGTTCGACCTTTCCACCCACTTCGGGTTCAGTAATGGTCTCGTAGGTGTCCCTCTCAATCTCAATGCCTCTGGCCGGCGCAATGCCGTCACTCGAATCAGACTCAGCGGAAGAGTTGATCAGCTGCTGACTATGACTCGGACACGATTCGCTTGTTGAGATGGATTCCACGTTAAGCATTACCAAACCAGTCCCGCGCCATTGACTCGTGAACTCTTTAACGCTGCTAACCATCTCCTGGAGGCGATTCAGATCCTTCATAGCAGTGGAAAAAGCTGCCATGCCCACCAGCACATTTTTTCAGGCCGGGAACAGTCACCTTGGAGGTCTTACTATTACCGTCCCCGGCCCGTCTGCGTTGCTCTACTACCAGAACACCATGCGGAATTTGTTTGTGGCAGAAATTTGGCAGCTCTTGAACAGATTTCCCGCCGAGTTGAAACCGCGATTTTTGGCATGGGAAACGTTAGCAAACCTAATGGCCTGTAACCGAGACTTCGCTAGCGACTTCTCATTCCTACACTGCTTTAGCTGGGTGTCTGAAAAAAGCAGCTGGATCGCGGCGCACTGGTTGAAGTCATTTGTCGTTCGCAAGGTGGGGTCTATCGATTGCCAGGGGTTTCAGATGTTTATAGACTCTAACGCAACGCCTCATCCACTCCGTTCGGAGGAGCAGAACGCAACTAGGCCTGTGATCTTCAAGATATGCTCCGCTCCTCCGAAGGAGCCTGAGGGCGGTGGAGGTTCCGGTGCTATAGACATCTCACCCCCTAACGGGGTGAAAACCAAGGCCCTTGCGTCCGCGATAAATGTGTCGCCCTCGGGCTTTTGCTTTTTCGACAGACTCCTGAAGATAGGTGTGAATAAGAAGCCGAGCCGGTGGGTTAGACCAATCACCTAGTTCTTTACCAGATGGAGAGTGCCGCTGAATGAAGCGACCTGGATGTTAGCGTCTCCCGCGCCGCAAATTGCATTTACACGGCGCAGTGTGTGAGCGGCAACAGTAACCGGTGTGGTCACGATTACCTTACTCATGCGAGGCGCAACCTTTACGATAATAGGCGAAGCATGGGGCGCGACGGCAGGAGCCGGTGCCGGGCTCTTTGGGGCAGGCGGCGTTGGAGCTGACGGAGGGATCGCGTCCGGAATCAGTGTCAGCGGAAAATCCGAAATAATCTCTCCATCTCGAGAGACCTTAGCGCTAAGATTGAAGGACGAGTCACCTGGCAATGTGAGCGTTATGTCGCCGGACATTGTCTTGAATCCATAACGTCCGCCGGCCGCGAGTGATCCTGTCAGGTAGACATCTCCCGTGACCGTCCGCGCATTGAACTGCGAGTGGCTGACTCCCTCAAGATTTAGATCGCCACTCACGCTAATCGCTTCGAACCGATCCGCGGTCGCGGATGGGCGTAGGTTCACTACTTCAATTCCGCCGCCAATCGTCGTGACGCTCGCCCGCCCGGTGGAATCCTTGATGGAAACACTGCCGCCCACGCTTCCGACCTCAACGGCTTGCGAGACACGCTCGATACTAATGTCCCCGTTCTGCGTTCCCGCTACCGCAACTGCTATGTCGGAGATGTTTATGTCGCCGTCACGAGTTTGCACATGCACCGAGGCAGACGAATACTTCCAGTTTCATTACCTTACCGGATTGAGCGGCCCCGTCCTTTTGCCTTAGCTCAATCTGCGCGGTGTCCGACGACCGGGCCGACACTTCATTCTTGTCCCAGCCGTGGACGCTGATACTGCCGGCCATTACGCAAATCGAAACCGTCACCGAAGGATCCGCAGCTACGGTGCGCTCAACTTTCTGAGAGCGCCCGTCGTCATTGCGGATTGCGGGACGAGCAAGGACGCCTGCAGTCCCAATGATAAACACGAGGATTAACACGAGACAGATTTGTATAGCTCTAAACTTCATCGGTACCTTAGGACCAAACCCCTTACGGCCGGTTGTAGAGTCGCGCGTCGGCGACAGTATTCAGCAGGTCAACTTTGCTCTGATAGGCATTAAACATGAATTCCGCAGCATCCGGGTCATTGGGGTTCTTCTTCGCCGCGTTACGCGTGGCCGCGAGTGCCCGATCAACGACCGCCAGGTTCCTTTCATACTCTGCCTGCAACGCTGGTCTCATGGGCCTATTGTTGTTTGCTTTGATCGTCGAGTCCAGAGCAGCAATCGTTTTCAGGTAACTGCGCTCGCCCGGTAACAGCTTTACCTGCGCAACGGTTTGATTACTCACCGTCGTGCGCGGCCTTACTGAACGAGTTCTTTGAACCGGATTCCTAGCAACGACAGGAGCATTGGCCACAGGCGCCGGCAGGACCTCAGACACCGCGTCGCTTCCGATAGTCGAGGTCTTGGTTACGGGACCTTGCGGCGGTGCTACGGCTACGTTAGCTTCGTTGATGGTGGGAGCCGGGCTTTGTCGCAACTGAATGGCTCCGATTATCGCTGCGAACGCTAGCACCACCGCGAGCGCGGCATAACCGAATGTCCGTTGAGGTGTAAACGCAAAGAGAGCGCTGAGAGACTGGAGCCAACCACGGCCTGCCATAACTACGGGTTCTCTGACTGCATTCTGATTGCCCAACGGTAATCCAGCGACCGCTACATCAATACGATGACGCAAGCGCTCGGTTGGCACGATCGCATCAAACTCGGGTGCGAGCGCGCTCGAGAGCAAGATAACCTCGCCTTCCAACTCGCGCGCCGCAGCCGCACACTTCATGCACGACACCAAGTGTGAGGTGACGCCTTCCATGTGCTCATTTGAAAGCTCGCCATCAAAATAGCTCTGCAGAATTCCTTGGTCTAAACACTCTCTCATCAACGTCCTCCGATTTTTCCGTACACCCTGACAAACTCTTTGCGGCCCCGCGCTACCAGGCTACCCACGTTCGTTTCCTTCAGTGACAATGTGGTAGCAATCTCGCGATATGAAAGCCCCTGCTGTTTCAAGAGCAGGCAGCTTCGCATCGGCTCCTTAATTTTGTCGAGCGCGCGTCGCGCTTCGGCGATCGTCAGCCGGCGCTCGTAATCTTCCTCGGGCTGCGGAAACCATACCTCCGTGTTGGTCTTCTGGTACTCATCGTCGCGGGCTGCGGCGCGGCTCTGGCCGCGCAGTGTGTTGCGCGCGACGTTTAAAGTGACACGCAAAAGCCACGCGCGAAGAAGTTCCTCGCCCGGGGTAGAGTCGAGATTGCGATAAAGTCTGAGAAAGACCTCCTGAGTAACGTCTTCAGCCAATGCCGAATCGCGAACGATAGCCCGGGCGGTCCGAAAGACAGCTCGGTGGTGAAGCGTAAACGCCTCATCGAAACTGAGGGCGGTAGCCGCAGTCGCGATTTCTTTGGGCATGGACTGTATCAAGGCTCTAGCTTGTCCGCTCATTGATCACCGCTCTCAAGCGTGCAAACACCGCAAGGTGCTGATTTATGACAACTTTCTGAAGGCTACCTGCGTTACCGCTTTTAGGCGGTATATTGTAGTCTGAATCAAGTCTTGCACCAATTGGATTGAGCGGTAACAGAAAATTTTGGAGTTCAATTTCGACGGCCCGTTGAACGCTCAACTCCGCAGGAAAGTTCAAAAATGTCCGGAACCGCAGGTACAGGAAGAGAAACAGGATTGATTCGGAAACCTGAATCAAATTCCACAGTAGCACTAAATAACAGCCCTTTTATGCGCGCCTGCCGACGGGAGCCAGTTCCTCAGACGCCCATCTGGCTGATGAGGCAGGCCGGAAGATACATGCGCGAATATCGGGAATTGCGAGCGCGCATGAGTTTTCTCGAGCTCTGCAAAACGCCATTACTGGCTGCGGACGTGACGGTTACTGCCGCGGAACGCCTGGGAGTTGATGCGGCGATAATCTTTGCGGATATCCTATTGATTGTTGAGCCGATGGGATTTGAATTGAAGTTTGCCAAAGGCGAAGGCCCGACGATTCACAACCCCGTGCGCACTTCCCAGGACGTTGATCGCCTGCGCGAGGTAGACGACGTCGACTCGCTCGAGTACGTGTTTGAGGCAATCAGACAGACTAGAGCCAGTTTGAGGGGCGATTTGCCGCTGATCGGGTTTTCGGGAGCACCGTTCACGGTTGCTTCTTACATTGTTGAAGGTGGTGGATCGCGAAACTATGTCCATACAAAATCACTCATGTATACCGATAAAGGCGCCTGGCATGCCCTGATGTCGCTGATCTCGCGCGCTCTGGTTAAGTATCTCAACGCCCAGATTTTCGCTGGTGCCCAGGCTGTGCAGTTGTTTGATTCGTGGGTTGGTTCTCTCAGTGCCGACGATTATCGCGAGTATGTCTTACCGCACACACGAAGTGTCCTCAGCAGTCTTACCCCCGGGACGCCGGTGATACATTTCGGAACGGGAACAGGCGAATTACTCGAGTTGATGCGTGAAGCCGGTGGCGATGTAATTGGACTCGACTGGCGCGTGCGCCTTGACGAGGCTTGGCAGCGCATTGGACATGATGTCGCCGTAATGGGAAACCTTGATCCGGTGGCACTGTTTGCAGGCAAAGATTACATCCGATCTCAAGCGAAGAAGATTCTTGAACAGGCGGCCGGGAGACCAGGTCACATTTTCAACCTTGGCCATGGGATCCTCCCCGAAACTCCCGTCGAAAATGTGATTGCGCTGGTCGAAGCTGTTCATGAACTTAGTGCGAAGTAGCGCCGGTCAGCGCGAGCGCAAGCGAGCGTGAACATGCCTGAAAGGCATGAAGTTAATAGCCGGGGGAACCGCCCGGGCACCGCCCCCGGTAGCGAAGGTTTCAGTCCCGACTCTGAAAGGGTCGCAGTCTCAACGGACTACGTCACCAGCTTGAATTTTTGTTTTGGCACGGTGCGACCCTTTCAGGGTCGGGAGCCCTTACAGTTTTCCGGGGGCGTTGCCCCCGGCTACTGACTCCGTCCCTTTCAGGGAACAAGGCGAACCGGTTTGCTGTACCACTCACATGAACCAACCCTACGACGCACT
>JAIVJP010000396.1 GCA_020199975.1 Acidobacteriota bacterium | reverse complement strand
GACGAGATCCACCATCCGTACAGACCTAAAACGAGCCAAATGAAAAAGCCACCGATGAGCATGGTTCATGTTTTGCTTGGCAAATCGATTTTCGAAACGCTGCTGGTGATTATCCTCGCCGTCTTCTTTTTTCTCGATGCCTTTCCTCGTTTTTACGGGTGGGGAGAAGTGACGCCTCACGCGATCTCGGGATGGGTTGTTAACAATCGTGCGCCCTGGCATCGTGTCGAAGTTCAGCTTTTCGTGGATGATGAGTTCGCTGGCCGTGCAGTGGCGAACCAGTCTCGTACTGATGTTGTGGCAGCAGGCTGGTCAGAAGACCAGTGGCACGGATACACCATCCCAATTAGTTCCGTGCCAGCTGGTGCCCATGAAGCTCGTGTTTATGCGTTACACGATAGCGGGCAAGGGGCTCGGAAGACGCTTCAACTGCTCGGCGATCCTATCCGGTTCGTGGTTTCTCAGGCCGGCACGCTCGAACCGTTGAAGTCTACAATAAGTGAAACCAGAGCTACTATCCGGGCAAAGAAGATTGACTGAAAGTCAAAATCCTGAAGGCTTGTCCCCAGGAGTCACAGAGCAAGGGTTGGCCCTCTGGGAAGTGGCCGCGGTGATCACGTCCTGCCTCGTAGTGGAGTGGGCTGTGTTTCCCTTTGCCGGCGGACGGAGAATAGTAGTCGCGATACCCATCCTGCTCGCTGTCGGATTTATGATCTTTTCACACTACTATCGCGATGAGACCCTTCGGGTAATCGGATTTCGTTGGGATAATTTTTTTGTCGCATGCCGGATTCTGTTCCTGCCAACTCTAGGCGCTATTCCTGTAATCCTTCTTGTTGGGTGGTGGTTGAGCGGCTCAGAGTTTACCGCGCGGACTCTAAGACCTCGGTTCTTGCTGTTGCCTTTCTGGGCGCTGTTTCAACAATACGCCCTCCAGGGGTTTATCAATCGCCGGGTCCAGATGGGTCTGGGAGAAGGTCTCAAGACTACACTGCTGGTCGGCTTGTTCTTTGGTCTGGTGCATCTGCCGAACCCTCTGCTCAGCCTTTTTACATTTCTGGGGGGACTCATCTGGGCCAGCGCCTATCAGCGCGCACCGAACCTTTTCGCTTTAGCCGCTTCCCACACGGTTGCCTCGCTGGCTCTGGCGCTCGCGCTCCCACCAAGTTCCATCAATAGCTTACGTGTGGGGTTCAAGTATTTTGGTTAAGGACAGTCTGCCCCTGTTTTGCTCAGCAAAAGACAACGCTTACCAAAAGCGATGCCACGCCCAAATGAAGTCAGGACCACCTCGCGGTAGCGGGTGGGTCGTCGCGTGAAGGATCCCGTATCCATCACACACCGCGACCGCGCGGTGGTCCTGACCGTTTGCGCTAGCACCGGTGCAACCCACCAACCAGGGTTAAAAACTCGCACTGTGAGTGCTATACCTGTTGAACATAGGTTTGCTATACTTTTGCCAGCCTTGCAAGAGAACAGGTCGGGCGGTCGCTGCTGGCGTTTCTCGGGTTTGATTTCAGATTTGGGAGTAACACGCCAGGAGAGGAAAGTCCGAACACTAAAGGGCAGCGAGCCCGCTAATGGCGGGGCGCGAGAGTGAAATCTCAGGTTTGTATCGAATCTGAGACTCGCTTGAGCGACGACAAGTGCAACAGAAAACAAACCAACCTAACGGAATGAGATTTCGTTTGAAATCGAAACCGCGGTGATGGGTGAAACGGTGCGGCCCGCAAGGGCTTAATGTAAGAGCGCACCGGCGCGCGTGGTGACATGCGCGGCCAGGCAAACTCCTCGCAGTGCAAGACCAAATAGGGAGGCGTTAAAAAGGGCTGCCCGCCCGAAGCATTAAAGCTGCTACGACCTCCGGGTAGGTCGCTCGATCCAGCTGGCAACAGTTGGACTAGATGAATGATCGCCACTCCGATCTCGGATTTGAGATTTCAAATTTGAGATCTCATATCTGAGATCGGAGCACAGAATTCGGCTTACAGACCTGTTCTTATTGCATTGGCATAACGAGCGTTCCAACTCTCCCACATTCTGCTTCTAACCTGAAGGAGAGGCCGAGATGGCAAATCGGAAGGGTGTCTTCATTGGTGCGTACGTACCAAATCATCTAAAGGAGTCGCTCAGACGGCGCGCAGCCGCCGAGCATCGCACTCTCTCTCAAGAGATCACGCGAATATTGGAAGAGGCAGTTCACGGACGGGGTCTGCCCGCGGGCAGTGTGGACCGGAGAAATAAAGAGACCACGCCGCGGAGGCGCTCAGCCGATCCTGCCCCGAGACGCCGTGCTATCGACGTGGCCTATGTCCCTTCAGGAAACAAAACTGGCGATGAGGATAGTTAGTCCAGAGTTCCACCTCTCGCTTGTTTTCAATCAGCCTCGCTGACATCTGAATGAAATCCTCCAACTCAAGTCAAAGCACGTAGTCCGGAAGAAGACAGGTGTTGAAGTATCTAATCATTGGCGCATTGCTCGCTTTAGTCTTTCTGATTGTCTACTCCCGTCTACGCCCATACATTGAGTTGCTCCGAAAAGTTTTTTCCGCTCTCAAAGGAACGCTGGACGCGACTTCTTCTCCCACTCCGCGCGGCGGATCAACTAAGACTGAGAAGAAACTCGTGCGGTGCGTAGCTTGCGGCACTTGGATACCAGCCGAGCGTGCAATCGGCGCTGGTTCAAATATGTCAGAGTATTGTTCGCGGGAGTGCCTTGCGAAAGCTGCAACGGGAAAGAAAAGAAAGCTTGCTGGCTGACGCGGTCCGGTTTTCAGGTTCACTACACCTGCGGTCATTTCACTTTGCCAGCGCCGCCTCCTCCGGTACAAGGTTTCCCGACTCATGGACCGCCCGATCGGTGTTGGTAAACAGCAAAAGAATCATTCCCACTACAAAGAAAAATATAAGGGAGAGCAGCGCCTGCCGGTACGATCCCGTTCGGGCTATTACAACACTGAAAAGCAATGGCCCAATCCACGAAGTACCGCGTTCCGATACCTCATAGATACCAAAAAATGCTGACTCGCGCCCCGCGGGTATCATTCGCGAAAAAAGCGAGCGTGATAGAGCTTGGGAACCGCCAAGAACAATTGCGATAACAACCGCCATACCAAACGCCTGATAAGTGGTTTGAAGGAAGCCATAGGCATAGATGACCACCCCGGACCACAGAACCAGTGAAACGAGGATCGCGTTTTTTGTCTTTATTACCTTTGCAATCTGCTCGAAAAGAAGAGCTCCACCCACAGCGACAAACTGCACGGTAAGGAAAATCGCAAGCAAAAATTGAGGGTTCGGGCCACTGAAGAGTTCCTGCTCAAGAAAGGAACTTGAAGCGAAAATCACCGTCTGAACACCATCGTTGTAAATCAAGAAGGCGATAAGATACTTCAGTGTTAGAGGCAGTCTTCGTAGCTC
>JAIVJP010000395.1 GCA_020199975.1 Acidobacteriota bacterium | reverse complement strand
TGGGAAGGATTTCGTCGGCTGTTTGCCGCGACTAATGTGGTTTCGGTTGGCGAGCCGCTGGTGCGCGCGATGTTGGGCCTTTCGTCGCGGCAAGGCAAGTGTGGTTGCGGCGTTTCAACCATACGGGTGACACCACGGGGCACTACACAGCCTTGCGTGTACTGGCCGGGCATTGGTGAGCCTTTTTCGCAGCTGCTCGGAGTCGGCGAAGAGATTCTGAGCACGCCACCATTTGTCGCGGCTCGCACGCTACCGCAGGTTTGCGAATCCTGCGAGTTTCGTGACACGTGTTGGGGCGGATGTGCCGGGCGTCGCGCTCTGCAAAACGCTCTCGACCAGCCCGACTGCTACTGCCCAATCATCCGCGGCGACCGTCCGCGACTAGATTTCGAAATGGCGCCCGCTCGCGACCTGCCGAAGATCGGCAGTGCCTGCACCACGGTGGTGATTGCGCGCGATTGAGTTTGAGTTGACTAAGGGTTTGGATAGTTCGAGACCGCCAGCAATTGGTTTCAGACCTCCCGGAACGGGAATAAAAGAGTCAGCGATTGGTATTGATAGACTGGAACGTAGAGTGAGGAGCGGATACAAAGGCTGACCGGTTTGATGTTCAGGTCCAATCGAGAAGATACGCGGCAAGCCGAGTGGGCTTCGTTCGAAGGCGAAGCGTTACCTTACCAGACGGACCTCTATCGCATGGCCAAGTGGCTGTTGCGGGACGGCGATGAAGCTGAGGATCTCGTTCAAGAGACTTTTGTGCAGGCTTTGAAGTCGTTTCATCGTTATGAGAAAGGAACAAATTGTCGCGCCTGGCTGATCAAGATCATGTATCACGTGCTCGGAAAACGGAGACGCAGCGAAAGCCGTCTTCATCTCGTCATCGATACCGAGGAGCAAATCGCCGAGACGACGGCGTTCGTGGCGTCCACTCCCCAGAACATTACTGAACAGGAAGTTTTGGACGCGCTCAAACGCCTGCCAATACAATTTCAGGAAATAGTAATCCTCTCGGATGTGGAAGACATGACTTACAAAGAGATTGCTGAAGCGCTCGCAATTCCGACCGGCACGGTAATGTCCCGCTTACATCGAGGCCGAAGATTGTTGCGAGCGGAACTCTCAACCTATGCAAATGCGCAGGGTATCGGCCAGGAAGGAGGGCAATCCAATGCGGTGTAGTGATTTCCGTGAGCTTGCTGACTCCTATCTCAGCGACGAACTCTTGATTGAAACGAACCATGACTTAATCAGACATCTGGAGTCATGCGCTGATTGCCGCCTGGAGCTTGCGGCGCGAAGGGAATTGCGTAACAAGTTGCGCAAGGGATTTCAGCAGGCAGCGGAATTGCAAGTGCCCGGCGAGTTCGCCGGCAACCTGCGGGATGAATTGCGCAAAGTAAGGCAGCGCTCTCCGCGCTCTTCGTTTCGGACCACAATGACCCGACGGGCCGCATTCGCTGCGATTGCCGCTTCACTGGTGATTGCGGCTGCTTTGGGCTTCAGAGCCATTCAACAGCGAAACGTGCGGCCCAACATTGTTGCCGAAGCGGATCGAGAGACAGAATCGTCCACCGGGGGAAGTGAGTCGTCAAACTCTACTGGGCGTGCCCTCGTAAGTGCGGCGTTAACCGAGAACGCCATCGGCGATCACCGCAACTGCGCGATCAACCATCGTCTGAAGGAAAAGCCTATCGATCTTGACGAAGGGGGCCGCAGCTATGATCGCGCTTACATCAATCTCGTTCAGGCAGTAATGTCAGATGGTCAACTGCCTGGCGGCACAACGCTGGTAGAGGCACACTCATGCATATTCAACGGCCAGCGCTTCGGTCATGTGATTCTTAAGTATCATGACCAACTGGTTTCGGTGCTGGTAACTGCAGTTGGCGCCGCGCAGACTTCTGAGCAAAAGGTAATTGGAGCAAGCAAAGAGGAGTCGATCGCCAGTGCGGGTTCGGATGTCTATCGTGTCGCCCATTTCGAGACGGCATTCCACGTCGTCTTTGTAATATCGAGTCTTAGCGAGGCCGACAACATGGCGATCGCCCAGGCTGTTGCTCCTTCAGTATCAAAGCACGTGGAGCGCGCAGAGGTCGCTTGAAAATAGGGGGTTTGGGCTTCCGGGCTTGGTCATCGACGTGATGCGGAAGATCGTGTCGCCCCGCATCGGCCCGTTCAGCAACCGCAGGTGACAGATGGTGTGATTCATACCGCTTCTTGCCGCACTAGCGCGGAAAAGCTTGCGTTCTCTCGCATGGCGCGTAGTTTGCCGAATCGTCGTCTCCAGCTTTCGTGGCAGACTTGATGAAAAGGCGTTCTCGCTCATCGCTCCTTCTTTCAATGCCATGACCTTTGTCCCCCTTCCTGCTTTTAGTTTTCAACCTACGTTTAGTTCTCAGCTTACATTAGCGGCACACTTGGTCCTTGACCGACCGCATTAATTCGCAAACAAATGATAGCCACTACTCGCATGGTAATCGTCTTAGTGTGCATAAAGTCTGATCTCGGTGCAATGATGAATCCTGGATTACTGACCGCTATTCACCGATGGAAGCTTAGACCATGTAACTCAGGTCCGAAGCGCTCGTCGGATAGGCGTAGATCATCGTTTTCAAATCTTCGGCCTTAAGTCCAAACCGGATAGCAAGGGCGAAGATGTTAATGACCTCGTCGGCATGTGGGCCCAACAGATGCGCGCCGAGAATCCGGCCGCTACCCTCTTCGACAAGCACTTTGAAACCAGAGTGTTTCAGGGCCACTCTCCGAGACGAATACCAGCCGGAAGTCTCCTCGTGATTCACTTTGAATTTCAAGCCCTGCTTTCTTGCTGCTTCTTCCTGCAATCCCACTGAGGCCAGAGGCGGTATGGTGAAGACGACCGTAGAGACTCCCGCATAATTGGGCTTGCGATGATTACCATTCAGCATATTGCTGGCGACGACGTGTCCTTCCATACTTGCCACTGGCGTTAGCGGCAGCCCGCTACTTGCTGCGGCATCGCCAGCGGCATAGACCGCCGGGTTCGAGGCGCTCTGGAGATATTCGTTGACTGAGATTCCTTTCTTCTCGCGCTTGATGCTTGCCTTTTCCAGATCCATATCGTCAATGTCGGGGACCCGCCCCGCGCCATGAACAACAAGTTCCGCCTCAAATGTTTGCTCGCCATCCCGGACAGAAGCCTTCACAGCAAAATGATCGCCATCTTTCTCAATGCCCTCAACGGAAGTATTCACGCGAACATCCACGCCGAGTTCACGTGTGGCTTGTACTAACTGTTCGACAAGATCCGCATCGAAACCTTCCAATGGACGAGTGCCTCGATGAAGGATCGTCACTTCTGCTCCGGCCCGCGCGGCAACGTGCGCGAACTCAAATGAGATGTAGCCGCCACCAACGAAAATGATTCGTTGTGGTAATTGC
>JAIVJP010000394.1 GCA_020199975.1 Acidobacteriota bacterium | reverse complement strand
GTCTTAATTTGCGTATTCGGCTCGGTCTGTAATTGAATCGGTCTATCAAGAGCTTAGCCTCTCAAGTTCAAACTAAGCCGCTACTCTGGGTGACCGGAGATCCGGATGCACTACCGGACAGCAATTATTTCGTCGTTAAGGGCGTCGGCGTAGACGGCTTTGAAAGGGGCATTGCTAACCGTTACTTCCCAGGCAATGTGTATCTCAAGTGAGTCGGCCCCGAGTCTTGAGGGCAGCACATAGGTAACGAGCTCTCGGGAGTTTATCTCGTTACTCCCGGAGACGTTAAAGGTCTGTTGATTGCCGAAAGAGTCGATGTATTTGACGCCCCTGTCCCGCACGTGTTTGATAGCGTCTTCCGCTGTTAGTCGTGGAGTTATGCCGGCCAACGCTAATTGCAAACGTTCGGCATCAGGTATGCAACTGCTGGCGAGATTGAGCAAGCGCCTGCTAGCAGTGAAGTGGATTTGCAGCTTGCCAAAGTCGCCACGCAAAGGGTAGCGAAAAGCCCGCTGTTCGTATAGGGCGATCTTCGTCCTGTCGGGCCGATCTACCCGCTCAATAAGTGAGAGTTGGGAAGGATTTACTCCGATGAGAACGCGCCATTCATTGATGAATCTGCGGAGTGCTTCTCTCGCTTCTTCCTCGTCCATCTCGGCGTTACTGCCAACCTTCGGAAGGTACAGCGGAGTACCAGGATCTGCAGGCAGACTTTTGATGGTCGCCGTCACGGGCTGCAGGTAACCCTCCGTCAGGTTTACAGGGCCACTTCTTTGTGCGATTCGATTAAACGCAAGTACCGCGGCTTCTCTCCTTTGAGACTGTTCAGTCAAGATAACCGGGTAGGGCGGCCCGCTGGGCCCTGGCCCACCTGCGTTTGGAGGTTGCAGAGCCGCGCACGCGCCGGTGACTAGTGTGATAATGAAAAGCGGAAGAGCTTTTGAGTTTCGTTTGTGAGTCACGCTGTAGTTAAGTGGCGCCGTCGAATTTCGTCGCCAACTCTGCCTCGATAGAAACCTCTGGACCCGAGGTATAATCAAAAGTCTTGGAGGAGTGGTTGCCGAAAGATAACGAAAACATTCCTTTCTTCGGTGATGAGCCCCTGATGCCATCCGAGCCGCAAGAGTTTGCGCCGGACCAGATGGTCCGCTGCGAAGAATGTTTGCGAGCGAATCCGCCGACCAGGCTAAGCTACCTTTACTGTGCCGCGCCACTTCCTGTTAGCAGAAAATTGCCGACCTTCTTCGCTATTTCCTGAAAGCACAGGCCAGGCCTGACAGCGATCACGATGAAGACTACGCATAAGAGACAGAGACCTGCGGGCCGGTTGCCCCATCAGGAAGGCGCCCAGCGACAAGACGAGACGCATGATGACGACCCGCGTTCAATGTTCGAAGGTCCAGGCGAGAAGATCTATGGACTCATCCCGGTGCTCGAGGCGCTCCGTGCGGGCCAGCGAGCAATTGATAGCATTACGATCGCGGAAGGAGCGCGACACGAGCGTCTGCGAGACTTGCTGGCGCTGGCAAAGCAGGCGAATGTGCCTGTTCGTCGCGTATCTCGAATCAGCCTCGCTCGCTCCTTAAAGGAAGCGGCGCACCAGGGGGTGGTCGCCAGGACTGCTGCCGCCCGATACAGAGACGCAGATGAACTTCTCGAGTTAGTTGCTGCGAGAGTTGGCACGGCGCAGCCATCGCTTGTATTGGGGTTGGATGGAATCGAAGATCCGCGAAACCTTGGAGCGATTCTCCGGACGGCGGAATGCGCCGGAGTGCACGGAGTGTTTATTCCCGAGCGACGTGCCGTGGGTCTAACCGATACCGTCGCAAAAGCAGCTGCCGGCGCAGTGGAATATGTACCCATAGCGCGTGCCACGAACCTGGTGCGTTTGATAGAGCAGTTGAAAGAACGTAACATCTGGGTCGTCGGAGCCGCAGCGGAAGGAACTTCAAATTACACGGACTGGGATTGGACACGACCTTCGGCGATCTTTCTCGGAAGCGAAGGTGCAGGTCTGCACCGGTTAGTCAGGGAACGCTGTGACACACTCGTTCGTATTCCTGTGCTTGGTCGGTTGGGATCGCTTAACGTGTCGGTGGCCGCGGGTGTTTTGCTTTACGAAGCCTTGAGGCAGCGAGCGAAAGCAGCAACCAAGTAGCATCTGGATAATCGGAGGTACACATGTTCTGTCCAAAGTGTGCAGCGCAAAACCTCGACGGCGCCAGTTATTGCCGCGTATGCGGAGCCAACATAAGTCTGGTGCCGCAGGCTTTAACCGGGCAATTGTTGTCATCCGATGAGGAGGGTCTTTCCCGCTCAGACAAACGTGCGCTCCAGAGACATGGCAAAGAGGCCAGCCTCGATAACGCCTTCAGAAATGCTTTCATGGGAATTGCTTTTCTGCTGGTCGCAATGGCACTGGCGTTTTCACGTATGGGAACCGGCTGGTGGTTCTGGATGTTGATACCGGCATTCTCTCTTATGGGAACGGGTGTGGCGCAATACATCAGGGTGAAGGAAGCTGAGAAACGCGCGATGATTGGCGGCGTGCCAGTTCAGCCTTTTCAGCCTGCGATGCAGCCTCCGACTCGCGTAAATTCATTTCCCAGGCGCAACACTGGGGAACTCGTGCCGACACCTCCCAGTGTGACTGAAGGCACGACGCGCCACCTCGGGGCCGAAGCGCCTACCAAACATCTCGATGCTTCAACTGAACCACCGAAGTGAATGCTCTGGAGAGTTAGACGGAGGCGATGCCATTCCCGAAGTCGGAGGACGGGCATCGCCTCGACCTTTATTTGATGAAATCCAGCAATTTAGTCCGTATTTGTATTCCCGTCTGCGAGCAAAGTCTTAGTGCTGCCGAACGCGCTATCGCGAGGGCGGCCGAGATAGGCGACCTGATTGAGGTGAGACTTGATTGCCTTGATCCAAATCAAATCGGAGAGAGCTTTAAAAACGGCGAACACCTCTTTGACCGATCTCCGCGACCAACCATTTTGACGTTACGCCCCGCCGAGCAGGGTGGCCATAGGAAGCTTGATACAAAATCCAGGTTATCGTTTTGGTTGTTTAATCGCCCCACTTCAGCCGAGTTTCTCGATATCGAACTTGATCTCGCTCTTAATGCATCGGTTTTTGATTATGGGAAGAAAGTTGATTGGACCCGGGTTATCTGTTCTCACCACAACTTTGTGGGAGTGCCTGGCGATCTCGATCGAATCTTTGATCGCATGACTCAGACTCCCGCGCGCATTCTCAAGATCGCTTTCCGGGCTGACGATATCACCGACTGCATTGCTGCATTTCACTTGCTTGACCGCGCACGCTCCGAAAATCGGGAGATGATTGCCATCGCCATGGGAACGCCGGGAATCATGACTCGCGTTCTGGGTCCGTCTCGCGGGGCCTTTCTGACTTATGG
>JAIVJP010000120.1 GCA_020199975.1 Acidobacteriota bacterium | reverse complement strand
TGCGAGCACTCTAGATCTCAATTTGCCTTGACTAGATGACGTTTGAAATCCTCCGGGAACCTCTTTATCGCCGATTGAATCGGCCACGCGGCCGCATCCCCGAGCGGGCAGAACGATTTGCCTTCGATGTTGTCGCAAAGATCCAGCATCAGCTGGGCGTCTTCAGGCCGGCCACCGCCCTTTTCGATGCGCTTGAAGATCTTCACTAACCAGTCGGTGCCCTCGCGGCAGGGCGTGCACCAGCCACAGGATTCGTGCTTGTAAAATTCCGTCAAGTTCTTGGTTGATTCGAAGATGTCTACTGTGTCGTCCATAACGATGAAGCCGCCCGAACCGACCATTGAACCGCCAGCCACGAGTCCTTCGTAGTCCATGCGCACATCACGACCTATAATGTCTTCCGCACGCATGACATAAACGGATGAGCCCCCGGGAATGACGGCCTTTAGTTTTTTCCCGTCACGCATTCCCTCGCAGTCTTCCATGATGAACTTTTCCATGTCGTCGTAGCCCATGGGCAACTCGTACACTCCGGGGCGATTGACATGACCGGAGACCGACCAAAGTTTGGTTCCACCACTCTTCTCGGTGCCCAGTTTTTGATAAGCCTCGCCACCCATTTTGATAATGTCAGGGACCGCGGTGAGCGTTTCGACATTATTAACAACTGTCGGGCAGGCGTAGAGACCAGACACGGCCGGGAAGGGAGGCTTCATACGGGGGTGGCCGCGCATCCCTTCGAGCGAGCTAAGCAGCGCCGTCTCCTCACCGCAAATGTAAGCGCCGGCGCCCGTGTGAGTATAGACCTCGCTGGAGAAATTTGAGTCGAGAATATTCTGGCCCAACAAGCCTGCGGCGCGGGCTTCCTCCAACGCGCGATCCATGATGTCGATCAGGTACTTGTACTCGCCACGCGTGTAGATGTAGTTGGTCTTCGCACCCAGCGCGTAAGCAGCGATCAGCATGCCTTCGATGAGCATGTGAGGATCGCGTTCCATAAGGTAGCGATCCTTAAAAGTCCCGGGTTCGGATTCATCAGCGTTGCAGACCACGTACTTTGGCTTCGGCGAATCCTTGGGGACGAAACTCCACTTCATCCCAGTAGGAAACCCCGCGCCACCGCGACCACGCAGAACGGACTTCTTGACCTCGTTGATGACATCGTCCGGCGACATTGAGGTCAACACTCTCTCGAGCGCCTGGTAGCCGCCGTGCCGGCGATACACTTCAAGCGAACGCGAGTTCTCCAGGTGTACTCGCGCGAGCTGAAGTGGTTCACATCCTATGGCGCCGATGAACATAAGGTTCGTAAATAGTAAATCGTGAATCGTAAATAGTAAGAATTCGAATCTAGCTAACGATACGGTAGTGGGCAGTTTGATTCCGGCACATCATCCCGGAGGGATCTAAGTTAATAGCCGTGGGCGAGCGGCGCGACGCCCACGGATAGCGAAAGCAAAACACCTGATCCTGAAGGGGTCACCTTTTCAGGCTCTGTTTGACCCTTTCAGAGTGAGGAATCTTTTCTCCGACCCTCCGTGGGCGTCGCAAACGCTCGCCCACGGCTATTGACTTAAATCCCTTCGGGATTCGAAAGCATTTAATCTGACCTCAAGCTCAAACTGACCATTAACATTAAGTAGCGAAGCTTTTCCATTTATGATTTACGATTCACGATTTTCGCTAAGGTGGCAATGAGGCGAGAATTTGATCCACCTTCTCCGGAGTCAGATTCTCGTAATAATCAAACCCAACCTGAAACATTGGCGAGGTGCCGCAAGACCCCAGACACTCGACTAATGACACTGTAAACTTACCATCCGGGGTCGTTTCCCCAGGCTGAATTCCCAGCTTTTTACATACATGTTCTGTAATTCGAGGTTCTCCCATGATCTTGCAGGAGAGCGTTTTGCAAATCTGGATATGATGGCGACCTATCGGCTCTGTATGGATCATCGAGTAGAAGGTGGCCACCTCCCAGATGTCCGTGATACGAAGCCCAAGTCGTTTCGCGAGATAAGCCACACCGGGAGGATCCAGATAGCCGCGTTCTCGTTGCACAATGAACATTAAAGGCAGGATTGCCGACCGCATCACGGGATACTTGGCTAGATGCCAATCAATCTCCGCTTCAATCTCAGAGGCGAACGATGCGATCTCGTCGCCAATATCGATAGGCTGCGAAAGCGGTTGGATTTGTGTGAATTCCGTGCTCATGGTCTGCTGTCAGTTGTCAGTGGTCATTCGTGCTCAGGTCGAGTTCTGTCCACTCACCACGGACGAGTGACAACTGACTATCTATCGATTTCTCCGAGAACAATATCTAGCGATCCAATAATCGCGACAATGTCGGCGATCATCGCGCCCTCTGCCATCTGGGGCAGAGCAGAGAGATTTACGAAACTTGGTCCGCGAAAATGCACGCGCGAGGGTTTAGGCCCACCGTCGGATCTGACATAAACGCCCAGTTCACCCTTCGACGCTTCAATGGGCATGTAGACCTCACCAGCCGGCACATCGAATCCTTCGGCGACGATCAGGAAGTGATGAATCAGCGCGTCCATGTGGCGCTTCATTGCTTCGCGATCGGGAAGGACCACCTTGGGAGCATCGGCTTTGACGGGACCAGGCTTCAATCGCGCCAGAGCCTGGGTGACAATCTTGTGCGATTCCTTCATCTCGCGCATACGCACAATGTACCGGGCCCATACGTCGCCGTCGGACTCAGTGGGGACCTCAAAATCATACTTCTCGTAGCCTGTGTAGGGATTCGCGCGCCGAATGTCGAGATCGATTCCGCTGCCGCGCAGACACGGACCGGAGAGTCCCCAATCAATAGCATCTTCCGCCGAGATGACCCCGACGCCCTGAGTTCGTTTCTGAAAGATTCGGTTTCCGGTAAGTAAGGTGTGAAATTCGTCAACCGACTTGAGAAAACCATCCTGAAATTGCTTTACGCGACGCTCGAAGCCCGCGGGCAAATCCATCATCAAACCGCCGATGCGGAAGTAGGACGGAGTCAAGCGGCCACCCGAAGCGGCTTCGATCAAGTTAAGAATCTTTTCACGTTCGCGAAAACAGTAGAAGAAAACTGTCATCGCGCCGATATCCAGCGCATGAGTACCCAGCCAAGCACTAGCTCGAGTCGCAATACGCCGTGAGTAGAAGGGTGCTGCGGCCCCATCGAGATGGTCATCTGAGTGTCCAGCGGACGATCGACAATCTCGAATTGTGGTGGAATGACTGTAGAAGTGCTCATTTAGGTTTCGCTAATTTCCGATTTCCAATTGCCAATTCCCAACTGCCAATTGCTGCTCCAATCTCCCCACTTAGCAATCTCCATAAATCGGCAATTGGAAATTGGCAATCGGCAATCATTTCAGGCTATATGGCTCGTAGCCACGCAACGGAAAGTCTTTTCGCAGCGCGTAACCCTGCCAGTCGTCGGGCAAGAGGATCCTTCTCAAGTCCGGATGCCCATCGAAAATGATGCCGAAGAAATCAAATGTTTCACGTTCGTGCCAGTTTGCCGTTCGCCACACGTCGGTAACCGTGGGCACGTGCAGATCGTCTTCGGTTAATAAGACCTTTAGTCTTACTCGATGATGGGTAGTTGTTGAAAATAGATGGTAATTAATTTCAAACCGGGGCTCTTCCTCCGGCCCGCGATCAACACCGCAAAGGTCGGCGAGAAAATCGAAATGTGCCTCGGGCGAGTTCTTAAGTTGGGAGCACACCGCTTGAATATGTTCGCGCGGCACCATCGCCGTTATCTCGCCATACGCCTCTCGAACTTCAGTTATCCAATCCGGGTGCTCACGCTGTAACGCCGTCACCAAAGGGGACGGCGTTGAATTCTGAGTTGAAGTTGGGGGGGTCTGCCCCGGCAAAGCCTGCTCGTTGTCTGCCTCGTTGATCATTCTATGAATCGCCCCCCGCTAGGAGGAGCGGCGGCGTTCGTGTTTTGAAGCGATTGTATAAGGCCGCGATTCCGGCAGCACGTTCTCTCTGGCGGTTGACCCGTCAGTAACGGGTAACGTTCCGGGTACTACCGCCTCGCGGGCCTCGTCTTCCGGAACATCTCTGCGGTCCCGCGAGGATTCTTTCATCACTTTGTCCTGCAACATCATCACTGCATGAATCAACATCTCGGGACGCGGCGGACAGCCAGGAATGTAAACGTCCACCGGGACAATCTTGTCCACACCCTGAACGATCGCGTAGTTATCGAATACTCCGCCGGAGGTTGCACATGCGCCCATGGAAATCACCCACTTCGGTTCCGGCATCTGATCGTAGATACGTCGCAGCACGGGGGCCATCTTTCTCGAAACCCGACCGGAGACAATCATCACATCGGCCTGGCGCGGACTGGCGCGAAAGACTTCAGAACCAAAACGGGCCAAGTCGTTGCGCGAAGATGTGGCATTCATCATTTCGATGGCGCAACAGGCCAGCCCAAACGTCGCGGGCCACAGCGATGATTTGCGCGCCCAATTGATCAGCGAATCCAAACGCGTGGTTAACACTTCCGGCAAGGCCGCGGCAATGACGTTTTCGAGTCCCATGAAACCCCTTACTAAGAAACTAGGCCGCCGTGCGGGTCTGTCCGAGCTGTCGCCTCTCCATGTCGGCCAGCAACCGGACCGACCGGATCCTTGCCACATTCGTACGGCATCAACTTCGTTCTGGTCCTCTTTCGCTGTCCGATAAACTGCGAGATAAAAATGTTCACCACGGCGAAACCGCCGGCTACGACGAACATCAAGAGAACAGGCAAGTAGTCGTTAAGACGAAATGTCATCTTGGAAATCCTAGGCGCGACCTGACGCAAACCAGATCGATGCATGTCTGTAGCCAGCAACCGCGGCGACTGACACGCGTGTCTCTAGATTGAGAATCATTGTACAAGCCGAATCGTAGTCGAAGTGATCGAGGGTGTCAAGCAACCTTATCTGGCAAAAAGCGCGAAGAAAATGACAATTGACCCTGCAAAAATTCCTGTGTTAAGTTGCAGGGAAGCCTTTCGAAAGGCCACCTGGTTTGAAATCTGCGCAGGATGATTTTGATTCCGATGATCTATTCAATGAAGACACGCCACGGCGTGGCGATCGTATTGGCGCGGATTCCTAGCTTCACCTCTAGCCGCGCGGCCATTCTGATCAAGGCCCTGGCTGGAGGCAGTGAGACCGAACTGCGGCGCGTTATTCATGCTGCCTGATCGAAGTCGAGCGAGTCCCTTGAACCTGCGAATAAATGGCGAAGACCGCGAAGTCGCAAATAATCTCTCGCTTAAAGAACTAGTCACTCAACTCGACCTCCCACCCGAGCGAATAGCAATCGAACTCAATCAGAACGTGGTGCGCCGTGCTGACTGGCCCTCGACCGGGCTAAAGGAAAATGATCAGGTAGAGATAGTGCACTTTGTGGGTGGGGGCGAACCAGTAAGCAGTCGGCAGTAGGCAGCCGGCAGGAATAATCAGGCCGCTCATTGGGAATTCCGGAAGTCGGATTGCGAATTGCGGGTTTTTCAATCCGCAATCCGCAATCCGCAATTCTTGTTTCAGTTTGCTTCCGTTACGGTGTAAAGTCCTCTCATAACCGGCGAGCAAGTGAGTTTTAGTTATGTCAACAGCGGTATTAGCCAAAGCGGATCGTCTGATAATCGGTGACCGAACATTTGTGTCTCGCCTGATCATTGGCACAGGGAAATACCGCTCCTACGACGAGATGAAGGCTGCGCATCGCGCCTCGGGGGCGGAGATGGTTACTGTGGCGGTCCGTCGCGTGCCTCTGGATCGCAGCGCCGAGTCCTTTCTCGATCATCTTGATCCGGCGATGCAGCTATTGCCGAACACTGCGGGCTGCTACACCGCCGAAGAGGCAATTCGCACGGCGCGCCTCGCCCGCGAAGCTTTGCAGACTGATTTGATCAAGCTTGAGGTAATCGGAGACCAAACAACTCTCTTTCCGGACAACGAACAGACGCTCGAGGCAGCAGCCGTACTGGCTAAAGAAGGCTTCACCGTCCTTCCTTACTTTACTGACGATTTGATCATGGCCAAGAAACTGCTGGATGTCGGATGTCCGGCCGTAATGCCGCTGGCCGCCCCAATCGGGTCGGGCCTAGGTATTCAAAATCCCGCCAACCTCAGAATCATGCGCGAGCAACTTCCCGAAGCCACGATTATTGTTGATGCCGGCGTGGGTACGGCCAGCGATGCGGCCATTGCGATGGAACTGGGTGCGGACGCGGTCTTGATGAATACCGCAATTGCCGAAGCGCAAGATGCGGCGAAGATGGCCCAGGCGATGAAGCTGGCAATCGAGGCCGGGAGGTTGGCATACCTCGCTGGTCGAATGTCGAAGCGACTCTATGCCAGCGCGTCGAGTCCTCATACAGGCGTAGCACGCTGACCTCGTCTTAGTCGTCAAACTGTCTCTTAGTTTCACCCTGGCCTATTTTTAGCCTGGAGCGTTTCCATAAAAAACGGGTGGAGGTGACGGTGCGTTGCCGGGGTTGGCGGCGCAGTGGGCAGAAAACACTTGCGAGTACGCTATAGCCCCGGAGGCTTTAGTTAAAGGTATTACCAAACCAACCCGAAACAGCACGGCGCTATCTCAAAAGGGGAGAGCATTGTCTCCAGCAATATCAATCCCTTCGCCCGCCAAAGTTTTCTCCGAGAGCGGATTAGATCACTCGGCAACTTTCTGCTAACGGAGGTGCTCCGCAACGACAAAGCGAATCATGTTGTAGCTGATGGTTTCCGGTAGCGAATCATGTAGCGGTTTGAGTTTCGCTGTGCCGTGCGCGGCGATGGCTGCTTCAATCAGGGCGCGATTGGCATCAGAGACGAATTGCGCAGTGTCTACCGCGTAGCCTGCGCGAATGCAGTCGATTAGGTGGCCCTCGACCGTGCCGGTTGTGCAGTTGCGTTGGCGGGCGATTTCTTCGATCGAGAGCCCTTGCTGATAGAAGCCGTAAGTTTCCTTGATTGTCTTCGTCGGACCCTGTTCTTTAGGAACTGGTGCTGTGATGTGTGACTGATCATGAGTGACTTGGGGAAGGGCCAATTCGATTTGCTCTTGCTCGCGCATGACGCGGTTGCCTAGGTCCGTGATTGAAACAGTCGGATACTCACCCGGGCTAACTCTGAGGCAACGTGCTCGGATCAGTGCATCTATGTAAATCAAAATATCGTCTTGACGCATGTCTTTCAAAAGACCGTAGGTTGATAACTCGTTAAGATGTGCAATACCTCTGCGGTTAGAGGACTCCTGGCTCCCGAGGTTGGCACACAGTTTCCGCAGGTACCACATTGTCGTGCGTGATTGCGATCACCGAAATAGTCGAGAATGTGAGCGCGGTAACAACGTTCCGTGTAGCAGAAGTCGATCATCTCGCGAAGTTTCCGCCGTTCCAGGGCCGCACGCCGTGTTACATCGGCTGGGTTGACGCGAAGTCGCGAGGGAGCATTGTCGAGCATTAAAATGTGGCGAGCGCGCCGGGCTGCCGTTGCGGACGCGGGCACTCCACCTGCAGGCGCGGCCGGTGCGCTCACAGTGGACGGCGCCACACGTTCGATGTGACCGGCGCGTTCGAGCAAGTAAAGAGATGACTGCACCGCCATCTCATTGGCCGCCCCGGCGCGCTTTCCGATCTCAGCCGCCGAAAGTTCTATCCGCTTAAGACTTGTTGACGAGAGAGCGTCGTAAACGCTTTGCACAAGTTGGGAGCTTGGATAAGAGCCTTCGATGAAGAAGTCGTGCGTGTTCTTGTCCGCGTAATTGAATAACAAGACACAAGACGATGGCAGGCCGTCTCGTCCTGCGCGCCCGATCTCCTGATAGTAAGCTTCGATCGATCCGGGCATCTGATAGTGGACGACGAATCTGATGTCCGGCTTGTCGATGCCCATGCCAAAAGCGTTGGTGGCAACAATCATTTGCGTCTGGCCGGCCATGAAACTTTCCTGCGCTTTGACACGCGCCGAATCGCTCATGCCGGCGTGATAGGTGACGACATGCAGCCCCTGTTGCTGCAGCTGACTCGCAACCTGCTCTACGGCTTTGCGCGTGGAAGCGTAGACGATACCCGAGCCGTCGTGCGTTTTCGCAAGTCGCTTGATACGCGCAACCTTTTCGCGCTCTGTTTCCGTTTGCACGACATCGATTGATAGGTTAGGGCGGTCAAATCCGCTGACGAATGTTTCCGGTTTGCTGAGGCCCAGCTGTTGGATGATGTCCGAGCGAACATAAGGCGTGGCCGTCGCCGTGAGCGCTAGAGTCTGCACTGTTCCCAGGGACTGGAGCACGCTCTTCAATCGCAAGTAATCCGGACGAAAGTCATGTCCCCAAGTGGAAATGCAATGGGCCTCATCAATTGCGAAAAGCGAAACGCCAATGGACTGAACGGCTGCTACAAAGTTACTGCTGCGAAAGCGTTCCGGGGCGACATAGACCAGCTTGAACTGTCCGCGTCGCAGCGCATTGATGCGCGCCCATTGTTCGGCTGGAGCAATCGAGCTGTTAATGAAAGTCGCCGGCAGCTGCCGCGATCGTAGGGCATCCACCTGATCCTTCATTAGTGCGATCAGAGGGGAAACAACGACGGTGGCGCCACCCAACATCATCGCAGGAAGCTGGTAGCAAAGTGACTTACCGCTCCCGGTGGGCATCACCACCACGGCGTCTTTGCCGTCGAGAATCGCCCCGATCACTTCGCGCTGACCTTCGCGGAAGTCATCGAATCCAAAATGCATGCGCAGCGATATGAGGGCGTCAGCAAGAGAAGGCATAGCAGAGTCTAAAGGGTTGCGGATTTACCTCGCAAGTCGTTGGGGATTTTAGATGATTCTGCTCAGTCCGCGTAGCGGACGACTGACAATAGCCCAGCACTTAAGTGCTGGGAGCGTCTCCAAGTCCGTGAAACGAACGACCGACGTAGCCGCCACTCAACGTCAGAACCGAGGAGCGGTAGCGACCGGGTCCAACTCGCGAGACCATTCGAACGCATAATGAGTGGGAATTTCACATCGCTTGAGTGAGGCGCAGCCACACCCGGTCGCTACCGCTCCTCGGTTCTGACGTTGAGTGGCGTCTACTGTCGGTCGC
>JAIVJP010000119.1 GCA_020199975.1 Acidobacteriota bacterium | reverse complement strand
ATTTCATGTCTTGCGACTAAGAGTGGTTAACACATAACCCAGTCCCGTTGGGATGGAATGTTTATAGACAGTTGGCCCGGAGAAAGATCGCCAGCTTCAGAGGAGCGGAATGTTCCTATCGATGTGTGACGCAAGCGATATATTTCGCTCCTCCGGAGCTTCCGAAATCCCTTGGTACCTACGGTCTATAAACATAGCGTCCCTGCCGGGACTGTGAAGCAAGAAACTTGCTATTTTGTTAGACGAACTTACACGAACTTAGATTCACCACACTAGAAGGGATTGACCCTATGAACAAGGTATTCAGCTCACTTACACTGGGAGCGATCATTTTTTGTGCCGGCGTGAACGCAAACGCGCAGGGTGACACGAGCAAGACTGCACCAGTGGGAAACGGAACCACGGCTGGCCCGGCCATAACGGCGACCACCACGCCTGTGGATCTGGCACGTGCAGCACTTGCCGCCCAGGGTGGCGAAAAGTTTAGGAACCTGAAGAGCGTGGTACTGAGAGGTTCGGTTGATCTGTATGCACCCAACTCGACTCAGTCCATTCCCGGGGGATTTGTGATTGTAATTGCCGGAGACAAAGCTCGCATCGAAGTTGATGCGCGGCCGGCCATAAGCTTCAAGATGATTTACGATGGCCAGCAAGCGTACAGTTCGCTGCCGAACGTCGATATGCCGCCGCTAACCAAGTTTGGCATGGGTATGTTGGTGAAGTTCGATCAAACTGGGTATGCGGTCACCGCGATCCCGGATAAAAAGAAACATCGTGGGTTCCGCATCACTGATTCAGACGGGAACATCACCGACTTCTACGTCGATCCTGCCACGGGCCGTGTCGTAAGCTTTTTAATTCCTTACGGCGGTTACACCTTCGGCACCGAAAACAAGAAAATGAAGGAAATCGAGGGCGTCCTCGTCGCAACAAGCTTTACCCAACGGTTGGAGATGCCTCAAGGGGCTTTCTTCGCTGACTACAACGTCAAGGACGTAAAGCTCAATCAACCCATCGGCGACGATGTGTTTGCGATTCCATAAAAACGACGCAATTCCAGCCGAGGCAATGAGGCCGTCTTCTCAAAGTGACGGCCTTTTCCTTTGCGCTGAACGACTTTGATCCGCTCCTCTTCTTTTACTCTCGCCTCTCTCTCTTTCATAGTGCTGAGCTTAAATTGACAATTCAAGGTTGAGTGGGCTGCGAAACGGGAATGGGAGAGAGTGTCTACACGCTCGTAATCTCGTGCTCTTTGGATTTTGTCAGCTCGTCGATCTTGACGATGTAGCTATTGGTAAGTTTCTGGACTTCCTCCAAGCCGTCGCGTTCGTTGTCTTCGGAAATCTGTTTATGCTTAAGCATCTTTTTGAGGCGCTCGTTGGCGTCGCGTCGAATGTTACGAGTCGCCGTGCGGTGATCTTCGGCGATCTCGTGCACCTGCTTCGCTAATTGCTTGCGGCGTTCTTCGGTCAACGGGGGAATGGGAATGCGCACCAGTTTCCCGTCGTTTGATGGGTTCAACCCAAGATCCGAACCCCGGATAGCTTTCTCGACAGCAACCAGTTGAGTCTGGTCCCACGGCTGCACAGTCAGCATCTGCGGTTCGGGGGAGTGCACTGAAGCCATTTGATTGAGCGGCGTCATGGTCCCGTAATAGTCGACCATTACGTTGTCGAGCAAGCTGACGGCAGCCCGGCCGGTGCGCACAGTGGCCAGCTTCCGACGGAAATCCTCAATGACAGTTTCCATCCGAGGCTTTGTATCTTTGATTACGTCCTTCTCACTCATCTGTCTACTCCAGAATGTGTCGAGTTTCGAGTTTCGAGTTCGGGATTTCGAGTTGGACCCAGATTCCTACTACATAGCTTTGGAGAGTTTCCGCTTCACTAATGTACAACTCGAAACTCGAAACTCGGAACTCCAAACTATTTCTTCAGGCAAACTTTTGTGCCGACTTCCTCGCCCGCCACCACCCGCCGGATGTTTCCTGGCCGACGCATATTGAAGACGATGATAGGCAGATTGTTGTCCATGCACAGCGAGATTGCCGATGCGTCCATCACTTTCAGTTGGCGCTCCAGGACCTCCTGGTAGGTGATGCAGTCGAAACGAGTCGCCGCGGAATCGTGCATGGGATCGGCCGAATAGACACCATCAACTTTGGTAGCCTTGAGAATAATGTCTGCCTTGATTTCGAGCGCGCGCAGGGCGGCGGCCGAGTCGGTTGTGAAGTAAGGGTTGCCGGTTCCCGCGGCAAAGATCACGATCCGGTCTTTCTCGAGGTGTCGTACCGCACGTCGTCGAATAAACGGCTCGGCGAGCTGCGGGATGTCCATGGCAGACATGACGCGTGTTTGCACATCCAGCTTTTCCAGCGCGTCCTGCAGCACTACGGCGTTCATTACCGTGGCCAGCATGCCGATGTAGTCGGCCGAAGAACGGTCCATGTTTCCAGCGCTCTTCGAGACGCCCCGAAAAATATTGCCACCTCCGACAACTACCGCGACCTCCACGCCCAAAGCGTGCACCGCCTTTAATTCTTCAGCCACGGTGCGGGCGACATCGAGCTCGATACCGTAGTTCTGCTCGCCCATCAGGGCTTCCCCGGAAATTTTCAACAGGACCCGTCGATATACTAGCGCGGCGATATTAGTTTTAGGTTTTTCGGCGATCATTGCTTTCTTCGAAGACGGCGAGAGGCAAGCCAACTTATAGCTGCGCACGAATTCAGCCGACGAGTGATGCCACCTCACCACCGAAATCTTCGTCGCGCCGTTCGAGCCCTTCGCCCATCTTGTAACGTGTGAACCGGCGGATGGTAATCTTCTCGCCCGTTTTTGCTATCTTTTCGGTAACCAGCTCGCTAACAGTCTTCGCCGGATCTTTAACGAACGGCTGATCCATTAGTACATTCTCTTCGTAAAACTTATGCAGCCGGCCCTCGACGATCTTGTCGATGACCTGATCCGGCTTGTTGGCGTTCTTCGGATCGTTCTCCGCCTGCGCCCGGGCGATCTCCCGTTCTTTTTCCAGAGCATCACTGGGAACATCTTGCTGCGAGACGTAGCGTGGCTCAGCAGCAGCGACATGCATAGCGACGTCTTTGACGAGCTGTTGAAACTCGTCACCACGCGACACAAAGTCCGTCTCACAATTCATTTCAACCAGCACGCCCACCTTGCCGCCCATGTGAATGTAAGAACCGACAATTCCTTCGGCAGCGATGCGGCCCTCCCGCTTTCTTGCGGAAGCCAATCCACGCTTCCGTAAGATATCGATGGCCCGCTCTTCATTTCCCTCGGCTTCAATCAGTGCATTCTTGCACTCCATCATCCCGGCACCAGTCTTCTCACGAAGTTGCTTGACCGCTGCCGCTGTTATTTCTGCCATGATAACCAACGTCTCCATAACTTGTGCACAGACTTTAG
>JAIVJP010000118.1 GCA_020199975.1 Acidobacteriota bacterium | reverse complement strand
GGCGCGAATCTGGCGCAGCCAAAGCGACCAGGGTAAGGGACGTTTTTCCGAACTGAATGTTTCAGGTACGTTAATGTTCGCGCTCATATCCGATTTTGCCCTTGACTCACCCGGCTAATCAAAGTCTGACTGATCGCCACTCAATTCAGAACCGGGAGCGGTAGCGACCGGATGTTGTCACTCAACGAATGTTATGCCCCCGTTTCACCTCAGTTGAACGTAGGATCCGGTCGCTCCCGGTTCTGTAGTGAGTGGTGTTGAACTCAAGCTCCGCACACCACCGCGCGGCCACAGGTCGCCGCACTCCAAATTAGGAACCTCCACCTTCGGCGCCGATCAGGTAACCATAAACCGCGTTGAGGTCGTCATCGACGGGCGCAATTGACTCGATATTGATCTCGCCCTCGGCGACCACACGATTCAATAAGAGATAGAAGCTGTCAGCATCGCGTGTGCTAATGAAGAGACCCAGCCCGTCCTGGTGCAACCTCGCTTCGACCACGTTATCCTCGTCGAAGACGTGCGCGGCCAGCTTAGCGGGCTTGTCGCAACGAATCAGAATCTGCATCGGATGCTCTTCCATCTCATCGCGCACGCCGTGAATGTTTCCCTCCGCCACGACGTAGCCATTGTTCACTAGCACCACGCGGTCGGACATCATGTCAACTTCGTGGAGAATGTGACTGGAGATGATCAGGTGCAGACCGTCCGCGGCTAGCTTGCGAAACAGTGCGATCGTGTCGGCGCGCACCATCGGGTCCAGACCATTTAGCGGTTCGTCAAGAATGAGCACCGCTGGCTGGTGAGCAATTGCCTGAGCCAGCCTAATTCGCTGACGCATGCCTTTGCTGTAGGCCGCCACTTTCCGATCCGCCGCATCGAGCAGATTCACACGCTCGAGCGCCGTTACCGTGAAGACGTCAGCCTTCGGCCTGTCGAAACCGTGAACCAGCAGAAATGACTTAATGAACTCCCGGCCAGTCAACCCGCGTGGGAAGGAATCAAACTGCGTACAATAGCCAACTGTACGGAAAAGTTCTTCCGGCCTGTCAGTTGGTATACCGAGAAGCGTGATACTCCCGCGAGTGGGACGCAGCAACCCCGTCATCAGATTCATCAACGTGGACTTGCCGGCCCCATTTGGCCCGACGAGACTGCGAATTGCGGATTTCGGATTTCGGATTGCGAATTTCGAATTTCGTCGGGCTCAGTCTTGATTTTTGCTTCTGCCTCGCTCATTTCAGAATTTCGGATTTCGGATTTCGGATTGCGAATTTCGAATTTCGCCGGGCTCAGTCTTGAGTTTTGCTTCTGCCTCGTTCATCTCAGAATTTCGAATTTCGGATTGCGGATTTGCTTCTGGCTCGTGCATAGATTCTCAACAGGCTTTCGTCAACGTTCCACTTCACTTACACAAAATTCGAAATCCGAATTTCGAAATCCGAAATTCCCTTTCCGAAATTCCTCATTTGACCACCTCGTAAGCCTTCACCTTCGCCGAAAGTATCGCAAGGCAAATCGCACAAACTACAAAAAGCGCCGCCCACGAAGCCCAGAGTGGTGGCTCAGTCAACACGACCCCTTTCACGACGACATCGTCGAAGTCAGTTACAAACGTGGTAGTGCGCTCAAACGTACCGAAAAGCCCGGCGGAAATATTCTTCATGAGGGCGCTCAGACTGATAATGTGTGCCCACCTGGTGCGAAATATGACGTTAACCACTTCGGCAAATACGGAAGGGATAAAGAACAGACCCAAGAGGGCACCGCTCGCAATCACCCGCCACTTAACCAGCGCCGAGATGGCCTGCGTAAGGAGGGCCAGAAGCAATATCCAAACCATACTACCAATGAAAATCGCGCTCGCTATCCAGAGATTGTCAACGAACCACTGGAAACCTCCGAGATAAGACTGGAAAAGGAAAAGCAATAACTGCGGCATCCAGGTGATTGCTGACAGCAAAATCAACAACACAGACATCTTGCCGGCTACATATTCCGGACGTGAAAACGGCCGGCACAAGTAGAGCGGCAACGCGTTGTTTCGCAAATCGCGCGAGACCAGGGGCGGTCCCACCAGCAGGGCGACGAAGAAAGCAAAGCCACTTTGCAGGTTGACGAAAGTCTGGAAGAAAGAGGCATCGATGGGAATCAGCTCCCGCACATTGACTCTCAAGATGGCCAGGGCGTTCACATTGTGATGGAGATAGATCAAGACTGCTTCGACCAGGAGGGGAATAAAGCAGAGCGCAAAGAAAGCCGTGAAGAGTTTCGACTTAAACACGTCGCGAAAAGCATGACGCGGGATTATCAGGAAACGGCTCCACTCAGGAGTCAGTGGCCCGGAATAATTTTTGTAGGAGTGCTCATAAACTGACATGACCGTTCTCCATAGCCTTCAGGAAGATGTCTTCGAGGGAATCACGCTTATAACTTAAACGTCTGATTTGCATCTGCTGGTCAGCGGCAATGCGATACAGATCGCGAACTTCGATTCCATCCGGCAACACGATTTTCACTCGATGATCGCCCGTCAGCGCGTACTCGCAACCAAGGTTCGCGACCGCAGCTGCGAATTTGCTCTGGTCTCCACGCGTTTCCAGTACCAGGAATTTCCGATTTGCTTTGCGCTCTTCTTCAAGATTGCAGTAAACGGCGATGCGTCCGTCCTTGAGAATCAAGATCTCTTCGCAACACTCCTCGACATCCCGAAGCAAATGCGACGACAAAACAATATTGGCCTGTCCGCTGTCGCGAATCTCTCGAATCAACCTGATCATTCGGGCACGTGCCGGCGGATCAAGACCGTTTGTAGGCTCATCTAAAAAGATCAGCTTTGGGCCATGGACCATCGCCTGGGCCAACTTGGCCAGTTGTTTCATGCCCAGCGAGTAAGTCTCCAGCCCGCGGTAACGCGCTTCACCCAGCCCAACATAAAACAGCGCCTCATGGGCGCGTTCCAGCGCGGCTTCGGGTGGCAAGCCTGACAACTCGGCCATCAAACGCACCAGTTGTACGGCGCTCATTTTCGCGATAAAAGAATCACGCTCGGGCATGTAACCAATGAGTGAACGAATTTGTTTAGCGTCAGTAAGAATATCCTTGCCAAAGATGTGCGCCGTGCCTGACGAAGGCGGGTGAAAACCAAGCAGGGTATGAATCAAGGTGGTCTTGCCGGCGCCGTTGGGACCAAGGAGTCCGATGGCCCGGCCGCGTAATTCTCCGCGCAGGCCTTTCAGAATTGGGCGCCCGCCGAATTCAACACTTAATTCGTTGAGATCAATTACGGGAGCGAAATTCGAAGGGTCCTGAAGGCTTCTTGGTTCTTGAAGCTGTGTGGCTGTTGCCATGCCCGTACGTTATATCGTTCTGTCTTGATAATTCCAAACGAAACCGAGGCCGAATGCAGTGCCCATAAGTACAAAAGAGCCGATAAAGGCAAACGCTTCAGTGGGCGCTAAAGTTCTGCCTATTGCCAAAATTCCGATCAGGAACACAGGAAGATTGAGTACGAGCGCGGAGGCGAGAGGAAATACAGCGGCAGGCCGGCAACCACCGAGGCGTTTGCGCAGCCAGAATAGCGAAGGAGCGTAGGCCAGGGAGAAAAGGAGTGCCGCAATGATCAGGGACATGACAGTGACGCCCTTGATGTCTGCGGCGCTGAGGTTCTCACGTTCTATAACATAAAAAGTCAGCAGGATTGCTGACAGGCCAAGCAGCCACGAGCCGAGGGAGATGGAGATGAGTTTCATTTAGTTTTGGTCTTCGGTCTTGGGTCTTGGGCCTTAGGCTTTGTACTTTGAACTTGGTGCTTTGTACTTTGTACTTTGTTTGCGGTTCCGTCTGGTCCACGTTCAGGTACAGCACACAAAGCACGAAGTACAAAGCTCAAAGTACAAAGACCAAAGGCCAAAGACCCATTTCCTATTTTTTGCCCATGCCTCGCTGAAGGATGTGTTGAATCTCGAGCGCGTTTGGCATTCCCAACAGCGTCGCGGGACTCAACCCGAATGGTCCACCCTCAGTATTCGCAGCAAAGGTGATGCTGTCCCCTTGCGCGTAAGCATAGGCCAGGGTAGGGGGCATGTCGGCCGCCATCGCTTTGATAGCTTGCTGTTGCTCCTGCGGCAAACTGTTCGCAGAGCTGGCAATCCGTTCCGCGAAGGGCTGCACCAGGGGCGCCAGGTTGTGATAGAAAAGCGCCGAGAAGTTTGCATTACCGTCGGCCGGTAACCCGGCAGTGAAGCGCGTGGAACGCAGTAGCGTGTAACCTGCTTCCTGCGACCTCACCGATCTCTCGACCAGCGCCCGGCTGGGACCGACGATCATGTAGCCGTTCACATAAGTGAAGTTCATTTCGACGCCGAAGTCAGCAGACCGTAAAGTGTAATACGTGCGGCCGCTGATGTCGGCACGATCCCAGGCCAGACCGGTCTTATTAAACTTCGCCGCCTCCTTGTTTATCTCCGCAACGACACGTTCGAGTGTCTGGTGCAGATGCTGAGGGTCGTTCACTTCAAACACCATCTTCCACGACGGAGTCGGGAGTATGGGTCCGTCGATTGCGAAAGCGAACTCACCACCGAGGGGCGCCGCAAAGTCTTTGCGG
>JAIVJP010000117.1 GCA_020199975.1 Acidobacteriota bacterium | reverse complement strand
GTGCAACATCGTGACGGGGTCTACATTCAGTCGGCCGTGGAAAACACGCCTGCGGCGCGTCTGGGACTCAGATACGGCGATCGCATTCTTGAAGTGGACGGGAAAGACGCGCGTGATTGGCCGAGCGATCTAGTTTCGAAACATGTGCGCGGCGGGCGCGGTGAGCCGGTAACAATCAAGGTGGAGCGGGCGGGCTCGGAAGCGCCGCTTTATTTCACCATTGTAAGAGAGTCGGTGCCGCTACCTTCTATACGCGATACTTATATGGTTCGTCCGGGCACAGGCTACATAGGTCTGACGCGCGGATTTCAGCATACCAGCGACGAAGAATTGCGCGAGGCTCTCAACAAACTAAAAGATCAGGGCATGCGCCAGCTTGTGCTCGATCTGCGCGGTAATCCGGGCGGGCTACTCGATCAAGCGATTGACGTCTCCAGTGAGTTCCTGCCGCGAGGACAAGTCGTAGTGTCCGTGCGCGGTCGAAGTGAATACAGTGAGCCGATCGTTTATAAATCACGGGGCGCTGAACCGGAAGATGTGCCGCTGGTCGTGCTGATAAACCGAGGCACCGCGTCGGCCTCGGAGATTGTCGCCGGTGCGATCCAGGATCACGGGCGGGGATTGATCGTCGGCGAAACCAGCTTCGGCAAGGGTTTGGTCCAGCGGGTCTTCCAGTTGCCATTCAATACCGGACTCACTCTGACGACGGCGCGCTACTACACTCCCTACGGTCGATCCCTGCAGCGCGACTACTCGACTGGTTCGTTTTATGACTACATCGTCAGACACGACCTGGACGACGCACCCCCGCAGCCATCGCCTCCGCCCGCCGTGAATCCCACATCGCCACTGGCGCAAACTTCTCCAACTCCGCTCAGTCCCAGTGGTGCAGCGGTGAAAACGGCAGCCGGTCGCGTATTTTATGGCGGCGGAGGCATCACTCCTGATATCGAGATAAAGCCCCTCAGTTTCACGCCCGTGCGCAACAGAATTGCGGAGGCAGGATTTCAGTTTACGCGGCAACTCGCTGCGGGTCTGATTCCGGGTTTTGAATCGTATAAGGTTGAAAAAGTTCAATACGGGAAAAACCCAAAATCCGGTGACTATCCGATTACAGATCGAGTCGTAGAAGCTTTCCGACATTGGGTGCGCACGGATACGGAATCGCAACTGACTACGGCGGAGCTTGATGAGGAGCTGGAATTTGTGAAGCTGCGTTTGCGCGAAGAAATCATCACTGCGGCATTTTCTAACGATGCCGGCGCGCGCGTGCTGCTCGACGCTGACCCGCAGCTATTGCGCGCTCTAGAAGCACTCCCGGATGCGAAACGACTGGCGGAAACCGTCCGCAGCGGTACGTCTCAAAGTTAAGGTTCATGGCACGCCAAACCCCAATGCTTCAAATTAAGCCCTCGCTCCAATCTGCTCCTACTAACCTGGGCTGGGGTCATCTGCGCCTCACTCGATAACTCTAGCCACCACACATTTCAAATAATAGGTCTCCGGCACGCTAAGCAGGATGGGGTGGTCGCTTGCCTGGGTTCTCTTTTCGACGACTTGCAGCCGGCAATGAGCATCGATTCCCGCCTCCGCGATAATTCCAAGAAACATCTCCTCCGACATGTGGTAGGAACACGTGCAAGTGATGAGCACGCCGCTAGGGTTTAGCAGTTTGAGCGCGCGCAGGTTGATTTCCTTGTACCCGCGCGCGGCCGCCTTGATGCTGCCGCGATTTTTCGCAAATGCCGGCGGGTCCAGCACGATCGTGTCAAACCGCTCTCCCGCGTTCTCCATGTCGCGCAGGGCATCAAAGACATTGGCTTCGCGAAACTCGACGTTGTTTACGTTGTTCAGCTCAGCATTGCGGCGCGCGATCTCGATCGCCGCTCCTGAAATATCGATGCCGACAACACCCTCGCACCCACCCGCAAGGTAAAGCGCAAACGCGCCATTGAAGGTAAAGCAATCCAGCCCGCGCCCATGCGCAACCGTGCGCGCTGCCAAACGGTTCTCACGCTGATCGAGAAACGAACCCGTTTTCTGACCGCCCTGCGGAGCCACGAGGAAACGGATGCCGTGTTGGACGATCTCCAACTGCTCGGGAGCTTGTCCGTAAAGCGTGCCGGCCACCATATCGAGTCCTTCCAAAGCGCGTACCTTCACGTCATTTCTTTCAATCACGGCGCGAGGCGCGAATTCCTCGACCAGCAATTCGACCAGCAGCGACTTAACTGCCTCAGTGCCCTGCGAAAGAGTCTGTATCACAAAGACGTCGTTGTAACGGTCAATAATGAGCGAGGGCAGCAGATCCCCTTCCGAATAAACTAAACGATACGCGTTCGTGTCGGGGGAGACATGGCGACGTCTGGCGGCTTCCAGGATCCGTTGGCGCCACCAATGGCGATCGATTGTCTCGTCCGCTTGCGTTAACAAACGCAGGGCGATTTGTGAAGCGTCACTGAAGAGAGACTGACCCACAAAGTTTCCGTGCTGATCTCGAACTGCGACAATCGAGCCGCCTTCGGCATTTCCTGAATCCAGAACATCGCTGCGGTAAATCCACAGATGTCCGTTGCGCACCCGGCTCGCGCCGCGTTTGGTGACTGTGACGTTTGTCATAGAGCCAACACTCTGACATAAGCCCGAAGCGACGCGCTACGTCGACATGGGCCTTGAACTTCGCGGCTCTGCCGCCTCCTGATGTGCGGAAGGTTTTGAGAATGTGTGAAAACTCAGAATTGAAGGATACTTCACTCTAAGCGCCAAAGGCGCGAAATGTGAAAGCCTGGGCCATCGGCCCAGGTGGACTCGTGGGTGCTTCTGAGCGCTGAAGGCGCGAAATAATGTTGGAGGCGGCGCAATAAACTCCTGATTCGGTCGACCCTAACTAATTTCGCGCCTCCTCAGCGCTTAAAGACTAATCGACCCTGTTGAGGCTCTTATGAGAATTGAAGCTGCGTCATGTGATCCTTCGCCGTTCTATTTTCATTCGCGGTGGCGAATCGAGCTTAATGACTCACTGTGTGAAAACTCCAAAAGTGGCTGGACTTGGGCCGTCCTTTTGGGATCGCTGAGTTTTGACACAGTCTCGTGGCCCTAGGCTTTCACATATCGCACCTTTGGCGCTTCGGAGCTGGGTTTCATTCAGTCCCCACAAGCTCAAACTGACCATTACCCTGAAGCCGACTCAATTGCGAGCCCTCACCTATATCGTGGCCGGTTTTGGACCATGCGCCAATATGCGGGTTACGCATCTGCCAAGGAATCCAACGCGCGTTACAAATACCTCCTCGCCCACGGTACCACTGGACTCTCGGTAGCTTTCGATTTACCGACGCAAATAGGTCTGGATTCCGACGCCCCTCTGGCCGCGGGCGAGGTGGGGAAAGTTGGCGTGGCAATCGATTCGTTGGAAGACATGTTGAGACTGTTTGAAGGCATTCCGCTTGACAATGTCTCTACCTCGATGACTATCAACGCGACCGCGTCCACGTTGCTTTGTCTGTATCTGGCGGTGGCGCGAAAGCAGAATGTCCCTTTCAACAAAGTTAAGGGGACGCTTCAGAACGACATCCTCAAGGAATACATTGCCCGCGGCACCTACATCTATCCCCCGGCGCCGTCGCTGCGTCTGGTGACGGACAGTTTTGCCTTCTGCGCTCGGGAAGTGCCAAACTGGAACACAATCTCGATCAGCGGCTACCACATTCGAGAGGCTGGCTCCACCGCCGTTCAGGAAGTAGCGTTCACGTTTGGGGACGCGATTGCCTATGTCGAAGCTGCTCGCGACGCGGGTCTGAGAGTCGATGAATTTGCTCCCCGGGTATCTTTCTTCTTCAACGCACACAACAACCTGCTGGAGGAGATTGCCAAATTCCGCGCGGCCCGGCGGCTCTGGTCGCGCATCATGCGAGAACGCTTTGGCGCGCGCGATCCCCGCTCATTAATGCTTCGCTTTCATACGCAAACCGCCGGCTCATCACTGACTGCTCAACAGCCCGAAGTTAATGTGGTGCGCACGACGATTCAGGCGCTGGCCGCGGTGCTGGGCGGCACGCAGTCGTTGCACACAAACGCGATGGACGAAGCGCTGGCGCTACCCACTGAGCAGGCCGCTCGCGTGGCCCTAAGAACACAGCAGGTAATTGCGAACGAGTCAGGCGTCGCTGACACAGTCGATCCGCTGGCCGGCTCGTATGCAATCGAACAACTCACCGACGAGATCGAGACCCGGGCCACAGAATATCTGGAAAAGATCGATGCGATGGGAGGCATGCTGCGCGCAATTGAGTTGGGCTATGTACAGCGCGAGATCCAGGAATCGGCTTATCGTTATCAGCGAGCCATAGAAACTCGAGATGCGATCATTGTAGGCGTCAATCGTTATCAAGTTGAAGAGGAATCCCCCGTAGCTATCCTTCGTGTGGATCCGGCAGTCGAACAGGCGCAGGTGGAACGTCTGCGTGCCCTTCGCGACGGGCGCGACTCGCGGGCCGTCGAAATGGCGCTTGCCAGACTTGAGGAAGCCGCTCGCGGCACTGAAAACCTCTTGCCCAGGATTCTTGAATCCGTTGAGGCTTATGCGACCGTCGGTGAGATCAGCAACCGTTTGCGGAAGGTCTGGGGTGAAT
>JAIVJP010000116.1 GCA_020199975.1 Acidobacteriota bacterium | reverse complement strand
CTCGCACCGCTCGAACCTCACGACGCTCGAAGGTGACCCGCGCTTCTTCTTCGACGACAGTCTTTCGCCGCAAGGCTACGGCACCGGCACCGAAGAGTGGAACGGCGGTGGTGATTACTGGGGCGGGCGCAACATGACTTTGCCTTTTGCCGGGCATCCGGTCGGCGCGCGGAGCGCGAAGGAGGCAAAGAATGAAGAGGACAATATCCAATCGGCTTACCGATTCCTCTTGGCGGACCTCATGCCGTTCGGCAGGAATGCCCGCATCCACCTTGAACGCGGAGCGGACAACAAATCGAGCGAACACTACGAGACCGTGACCTACTGGTACGGCGTTCCCAGCCCTTCACTGGTGAAAACGGATGAGCTGAAGATCGGCGATGCCGGGAGTGAAAAGGCGCATCAATACGTTTCGCCGGAAGCGTCAGAGCCTTACGAGATCACTTCGCGCTATGAGTGGGGCCCGGATACGGTGGGCGGCAAAGAGATCTTTCCCGCGCACACTGATCGCGGGCGATCAACGAAGGGCGCGTCGGAATTCACACTGAAGCTCAGGCCGCAGAATTACGGCGCGCTGTTACGCCGCAAGCTTGATTACGCCTTCCCCAATCAGCGGGCGGAGGTTTACGTTGCGGATGAGCCGCGCCGTGGCGGACAGCCGCGGAACCGACAGTGGAAACTGGCCGGCGCCTGGTTCCTGGCAGGGTCGAATACATGCGTCTATTCAAACCCCAAAGAGGAGCTTGGCGCGACCATGCATATTGCCCAAACCTCCAACCGCCGTTTCCGCGAAGACGAATTTCTCATCCCGCGTCATCTGACAGAAGGACGATCAAGCATCCGCGTCCGGGTGAAGTTTACGCCGGTTACGACGCCGCTCTTTCCCGGCCACCCGCTACCGGAGTTGGCGTGGAGTGAGATCGATTACAGTGCGTACTGTTTTGTGATGCCTCAAGTAAGGGTTGGAAGACCGTAGGGCATCGTGCTGTGCACGCGCACCTTCTCAGCCGACCCGTCTGAAGACGGTGGGCGAGAGTCCTTTCGCGTTCGAGGACGCGGGCGGCGTGGGCGCACACGCGCTGAATTTAATTTTGGCGAAGGACAGCCTTACTTGCCATGAGGACCAGCGGGTGTTGGCGGAGCTTGCACTCCCTTGTTGTCCCACCGCACAACGAAGAAAGTCAGCGGAACCTGCCCCGTGTTCACCAGCCCATGCATCACCCACGGAGCCACATACAGCACGTCCCCCTTCTCAGCGGCAAACTCCTTGCCGTCCAGATGCCAGCGCCCAGAGCCCTCTGTTAAGACTAAAAACTCTTCCTCCGAGTGGCGGTGTGCAGGATGCACCGACTCTCCCGGCTTGATAACCGCGATTGCCGTCAGCATGTTCGTGGTGCCATAGGTCTCGCCGCGGAAGTACTTGCGCATCTCGCCCCACTTATCGACAGTGGAACTAGCCTCGCTCCACTTCATCACTGAGGAGCGCAGCGGCACTGGTGGCGGGCCGTTGCTGCCTTTGATGGAGAAAGCTAACCAAGAACCAACTAAAGCTGCGGCGATGAAAGCTGGCACCAGCAGAGTACGGATTGTTGTTTTTGACATTGATCCTCCATGAGAATAGTTCAAGGTAACTGGCGGAGAAGGATGCTCTGAGTAAATCAAAGTTCATCCGAGTTTGTTACACCAAATCTTCAGACACACGCAACAAAATGTAGAATAAGCTCTGTTGCGGAAAGTATGAAGTTACACAGCAATTCTCAGTTTGGAAAATGTGCCGCAAAATTAACGCTTAGGACAAACCAGTTGACCTGTCAAAGTGGACTTAAAAGGCTTTTTTCGGCTCGCTACACCGTGAAATCCGATGTTTAGAAGGTGTGGAACAAACCCAGAAGGGTTATTTGGATAGGTCAGTTTTCCAATCTGAGAATTGCTGATGGCACCGGGATGGCTAAAGTCTCACATTGATTTCAAAGGACTTAGCCGACTACCTGAACAGATACGACTGGCGAATAAACCTCTGTAGCGTCTTTGTCTCAATCCCGCTTTAAGCCAGTTGCTTCGCGGCCTTCGTCGTCGGCGCATAGCCTCTGATCTCGTAGCCGCTTCTCTCGACCGCCTGCTTTAGCACCGACAGTCAGGCCGCCTCCGGACGGGCCTCTATATCCCCCGAAGCCTCTTTATCAATCACTTCTACCGCCCACTCTCGCTTGCCAATAATGCGTGTTAATCCCACAGGGTTGATCGCTTCTCGGCGCCGCTCCTCCGACTCGCGCGCCGCTAGTCGCCCTAAGGCTTCCGCCAGTTGCTCGGCCGTCAGCGGCGGCTCTAGTTCGAAGGCGCGCCGCGCCGCATGGCACTGGTCGCTGCCGGCCTCAAAGTCGCGGCACGCCGCCGGCCGCCGGCTGTAGATCCCGCACCTCACTGAACTGCCGATTTCTCCTTCTAACCCGAGGCAGGTGTTCGTCACCGGATCGCGCCTCAGCTGGCGTCTGGCGATCGGCGCAGGCAAACTCCCGCGCTCGCCTATCTTCCAGTAATGTGAGCGCGGAACACAGTCAGTTTCTTCGACCGCGACGCACGTGTAGAAGGTGCAGCACGCTCCGCACGTCCGGCAATCGAGGGTGACACCAGCCGGCGCGTCAACGACTCTGTCGGCGAGCCTGCCAGACAACCGCTCGGCGGCGATCTGCGGCTTGGCGGTGCGCTTGCTCATCTCTGCGACGAGGTGCTCGACCACTCGCTCAAAAGTGCGCCCGCCGATCTGCCGGCGGCGTGTGATCTGTATCAAATGCGCTTCGTTCATCCACTTTATGATAACGCGCAAGGCGTAGGTGGTGCCTTCCCTCACCGCCGATGTAATATTTGCTTCACAAAGGATCGGCTCCCTCAGCACCAATGATCGGCAGGGCATGCGTGCCCTCGGGCGCCGGGCTGAAATCCTGAGCCAAGCCTGCACCAATCACGAAGCACTCGACCGGCGTCGGACTCTGCTCGGCAACGATCAACCGGAAGTTCTCCTCCCCGTCGAGAAAGACCACGACGGGCTGTCTTTCTGGAATGTCGCCGGCGACCTTCCGGTGAATCTCCATACGTGGGTAGCGATAATCAGCTTGGAAGTGTACGAGCGGGAGATAAACGATGTGGATGTCGAGCGTTTCTTGCAACCCCAGATGTGCTAAGTGGTCGAGCGGTGCGGGATGTTTGACGATCGCCGCGCCCATCAAGCAGATTGTTGTAGGCAGGCGAGCGCGGCGCACGCCGCCCGGTTCTGTTCGACAAAATATCCAAAAGCTTCATTCCACGTTGTTCCCCGCTCTCTTTCGGCACGCTTGTCTCGCGTTGCGGCGGGCGCGCCGCTCTCATCCTTTTCGCTGACCTGCTTTCCCGTGTCAATTCTTGATTTAGCAGTGCTGCGGTCACCCTTGGTGATCGTCGCCAGATGAGGGTAGGGTGCGACTAACACGTGCCTTGCTCGATGATTTTCACACACGACTTCTC
>JAIVJP010000115.1 GCA_020199975.1 Acidobacteriota bacterium | reverse complement strand
ATGCCTAACCCAAACAAACCAATTCGCACGCCCTTAATCTCACGTACCACATACTGCTTGACCTTGGTCTCGAGAGGCGTCCCGCGCACGTCATAATTCGCGGAAACTAGATCAAATCTTGCAAATCGCATTGCCGAGGCTAAGGCTTCGACACCATTGTCGAATTCGTGATTACCAAGCGTGCCGACATCGTAGCCAATCTCCGACATCGCTTTGTATTCAACTTCACCCTTGTAGAAATTGAAGTAAGGCGTGCCCTGAAAGACGTCACCGCCGTCGATCAAGAGTGTGTTGGGATTCTGCTTGCGCACTCGCTTAACCAGCGTTGCTCGCCGCGCCACGCCACCTTTGCCGGGATAAAGTTTGTCATTCGCCGGTAAAGGATCGATCTGGGAGTGAGTGTCATTCGTATGCAGAAAGGTGATCAGCGTTTCGCCGCGACCGGAATGCAAAAGCGGCGCGGTTAATGATCCGGCCGCGCTGCCAGACGAAAATGCCAGGTCCCACGAACGAGCAACCAGGCTTGCGCCGAAGATCGCAGACGTAGTCAAAAACTTTCTTCGTGTGATCATCTTTGCGGGCTCTCTGGCTTTTGAGCGTTGGGACCAATCAGGACAAACCGATCATCCAACCCTGCCTTGATGAGACGGCCGGAAGCGGTTTCAGCTTTCACATAATCCATGAGTGCGTTGCGAAGTGTTACGCCGAGTGTCCTTACATTTTTCCCTTCCTGTAAAACCGCATACCTGCCACTGCCAAGTTTCAGAAGGTAGTCATTGGTAACGATAGAGTAAGTAGCTTTCGGATCGATCTCCGTTTCCCTGCCCTGGCTATCGAGCAGACCGGCGCTAACCAGCTCCGGCCTGTTATCAGCATTCATTCGATATCTAATACGTGCACCTGACAAGGCATCGCCAGCGGAAACAACTACATTCAGGAGTTTCAGTAACTGTTCTCCGGTTAGATCAACTTCGGCCAGCGCATTTTCAAAGGGCAGGAGCTCAAAAATGTCGGCAGCTCTGAGGTTTCCAGCCGCAATAGTATTCTTGCGTAACCCGCCGCTGTTAGTGATGGCAAGCAAAACAGGCTCTCCAAGTTTTGCGCTCGACTGAACGCGAATACCATCAGCCACGAAGTTACCGAGATTCCCCGCACCCACGGATGCCTTCTTCAGCTCGCCCTCGAGCTTTCCAATCACGACTTCAAGCGCACGCACCTTCGCGCTGTATGGCGCCAGCATTTTCTCGAGCGCGGGATCATCGCGGATACTCGCATCAACGAGAATTTCGCGAACGCGGCCTTTAGTTTTCGCCGGCGCGGGGGTTTTGGCTGGTTTATGCGCAGAGCGGGTTCCGAGCGTTGGCTGGACGGGCGCTCCCTGTTGCGCGGTAACCTGCTGAGATGAGATTGCGATGGCGCATACCAGCAACAAATGGATGCACCACACACGACTCAGGCGCGATTTCGCAGACGTTTCTGTTTTATTTATGGCAGGATTCGACTTTGACATTGACCTCAAGGGAAGAGCTTGCATAGTATGTCGCACCACGGTCTCATACGCAAAGGCTGCTAAGCCAAGCACTGAAACATTCTAATTCGATAGTTCCTGAGGAGATCAATTGGCGACGTCTTGCGCACAAATACCATCTGAGTTCAGCAATCCCAACCTTGAAGTGCTGCTGTCCGAGCAGCAGATTCAGTCTCGCATCAAGGAGTTAGGTGCTGAGATCACTCGCGATTATGCTGGACGCAATCCACTGCTTATCGGAGTGCTCAAAGGCGCTTGCTTCTTCATGAGCGATCTCTTGCGCGCAATCGACACGCGTCTGGGCATTGAGTTTATAGCGATATCGAGCTATGGCTCGTCAACTCGAACCTCCGGTGAAGTTCGCATCCTCAAAGACCTCGATGTGCCCGTCGAAGGACGTGACTTGATCGTGATTGAGGACATCGTCGACACGGGCCTGACGCTCTCTTATCTAATGGCCAACTTGAAATCCCGCGGGGCTGCCAGTGTAAAACTCGTGGCTCTGCTCGACAAACACGAGCGCAGAGAGCGAGAGGTGCAAATCGATTACCTCGGCTTCCAGATTCCCGATCACTTCGTGGTGGGCTACGGACTGGACTTCGCCGAACGCTATCGAAACCTGCCCTTTATCGCCGTCTTGAAGAATCCCGACCGGGGATAAGTTGCGTCGACTTTGTGAACCGACCTGGAGGCGTCTCGCCTGCAAAAACTAAGTTCGCTATCTCTACCTGAGGAGTTTTCATGCTAAAACATTTTTCCGCTTCTCTTACTCTGATCATTTTTATTTGTGCGTCCCATGCTTACTCGCAGCAGGACTTTTCGAAAGTTGTAATAAAGGCTGAGAAGGTCGCCGGCAACGTCTACATGCTGCAAGGCTCCGGCGGCAACATCGGAGTCTCGGTCGGCAGCGACGGCATCCTGATCGTCGACGACCAGTTTGCTCCGCTCGCCGACAAGATCAAGGCCGCTTTGAAAACGCTGGGCGAAGGCAAACTCAAATTCGTCTTGAACACTCACTGGCACGGGGATCACACAGGGGGCAATGTGGTCTTTGGTCCCGAGGCCCCAATTATCGCCCATGACAATGTGCGTAAGCGGCTCGCCGTTGAACAGAAATCCGAGTTCTTTAAACGCACTACACCCGCGTCTCCCAAAGAAGCTTTGCCGGTCGTCACATTTGGCCAATCGTTGTCGGTCCATTTTAACGGCGAAGAGATTAAGGTTATTCACTTCCCACAAGGCCACACCGATGGCGACAGCATTATCTTCTTCACCGGTTCAAACGTCGTGCACATGGGCGATGATTTCTTTGCGGGGCGCTTTCCTTTCGTCGACCTTGAAAGTGGGGGGACGGTTGAGGGATTGGCTAAGAACATCGGAGAGATTATTCCGAAGCTCTCCACCGACGTGAAGCTTATTCCCGGCCACGGCCCGATTTCTACCGTGGACGATCTAAAGCTCTACCACCGCATGCTCGTGGAAACCACGGATATCGTCCGCAAGAAAATGGCCGCAGGTACGGCTCTAGCGCAGATTAAAACCGAAGGTCTACCAGAAGAGTGGAAGTCGTGGGGAACAGGGTTTATCAAAACCGATGTCTGGATTGAGACCATCCACCGAAGCCTTACCAAGAAGTAACTCCCAGTCCTTACGCGAAGCCGTTCGCCATTTCCAGGTTGATACAGGCTCCTTAACGTTGGCTGATGTCTGTCAAAAAGCTGCGCCCGGCTGTCAGCCTCAACCCAAAATTCTCCGCAATTGTCTGGCCAATGTCCGCAAGTGAATCACGCTTTCCCAGGTCAACGCCCGCCCGGGCGCTGTTTCCATAAACCAGCAGCGGCGCATACTCGCGGGTGTGATCGCTCCCCGGAAAGGTGGGATCGTTTCCGTGGTCGGCGGTAATAATCATTAGATCGCCATCGCGCATCGCCGCCTCAATTTCAGGCAAACGCGAATCAAAACGCTCCAGGGCC
>JAIVJP010000393.1 GCA_020199975.1 Acidobacteriota bacterium | reverse complement strand
TCACGAGACCGTCATCATACTCGACTTTGGATCTCAATATACACAACTGATAGCCCGGCGAGTTCGCGAGGCTGGAGTCTACTGCAAAATTCTGCCCTTCAGTACGCCAGCGGAAAGGATCGCGGCACAACATCCACGAGGGATGATTCTCTCGGGTAGCCCAGCCTCGGTCTACGAGGAAGGAGCACCAAGGCCGGCAGCAAGGCTCATAGAAACGGTGGATTGCCCAGTACTCGGAATCTGTTACGGGCTGCAAGTTCTGGCTTTTGAAATGGGCGGCCAAGTGAGCTCTTCTCCCAGCCGGGAGTTTGGCTATGCGCGGCTAAAGGTAACCGATCCCCACAGTCGTTTGTTCACGGGGCTTCCTGGCGAAATGGATGTGTGGATGAGTCATGGGGATCACGTGACCAGTGTGCCGCCTGGATTTCAGGTGACGGCGGTTACAGACGATGCGCTGAATGCCATTGAGGATGCAAGCCGCGGAATATTCGGCGTGCAGTTCCATCCAGAAGTCGCTCACACGCCACTGGGCGCACAAGTGTTACGCAACTTTCTGTTCTCGGTTTGCAAGTGTCGCGGAGATTGGTCACCCGCAGCAGTGATTGAAGAGCAAACCACTCGCATTCGCGCGCAGCTGGGCGGGATCGGGAACGTAGTCTCCGGTCTCTCGGGTGGAGTCGATTCCACCGTTGCGTCGGCCCTTGTTCATCGAGCAATCGGGGAAAGACAGACTTGCATTTTCGTCGACAATGGTCTTTTGCGCGAAGGAGAGTTTGAATCAACTCTGGCTTTGCTGAAACAGTCAATGAACTTGAATATTACCGGAGTCCGGGCCGGTCACCTTTTTCTGGATGCGCTTAAAGGAGTGACCGATCCGGAAGACAAGCGTAAACGGATTGGCAAAGTCTTCATCGATGTCTTCGAGCGAGAAGCAAATAGACTGGGCGGAGTTGCCTACCTGGTGCAGGGAACCCTCTATCCTGACGTGATCGAGTCCGTTTGCGTGAGAGGGCCATCAGCCGTGATCAAGAGCCATCACAATGTTGGTGGTTTGCCTGATAAGATGCACTTGCGCCTAATTGAACCGCTGCGAGAGCTGTTCAAGGATGAAGTGCGTTTCATTGGTAGAGAACTGGGCGTCCCGGAAGAGATACTCTCACGCCACCCATTTCCTGGACCCGGGCTGGCGGTTCGGATCATTGGGGAGGTGACTGAAGAGCGAATTAGGCTGCTCCAGGCCGCTGACAGAATTCTGGACGAAGAGTTGCGGCTTGCAGAACTCTATCATTCGGTCTGGCAGGCCTTCCCCGTGCTTCTTCCAATTTCGACGGTAGGAGTGATGGGTGATGAACGCACTTATGAACGAGTGATTGCGATCCGCGCGGTCACGAGCGTCGACGGAATGACGGCCGACTGGGCGAGACTGCCGCAAGAAGTCCTGGCGCGTATCTCTTCCAGATTAATATCCGAAATCCGGGGAATCAATCGCGTTGTTTACGACATTAGTTCTAAGCCTCCGAGCACGATTGAGTGGGAGTGACATGCTATAGTGTCGCAGTCACATTGAATCCGTAGTTCGTTCCTACTTGGGCGGGTAACAGCCAAAATTTCGCCTTCTTATCATGCCGGATCAACAATTCGTTCACCTGCATCTGCATACTGACTACAGTCTCCTCGACGGCGCGATACAGATCAAGCCACTCGCAAAACGCACAGAAGAACTTGGTATGTCTGCCTGCGCCATGACTGACCACGGAAACATGTTTGGCGCTATCTCTTTCTACAATGCCATGAAAGGGCAGGGGGTAAAGCCAATAATTGGCTGCGAGACCTACATTACCCGTGGCAGTCGCAGGGATCGTTCCGCGGGTGCGCCAGGCGAGAAGGCGAATTTTCACCTGATCCTGCTGGCAAAGAATCTGGAAGGCTACCAAAACCTTGTCCGGCTTACTTCGAAGGCTTACACCGAAGGCTTTTATTACAAGCCCCGCATCGATAAAGAACTCCTGGCTGAACATGGGAAGGGACTAATTGCGCTCTCGGCTTGTATGTCAGGAGTGCCTTCGGCAATGCTGGCCCGCGAGAGATTCGATGAAGCCGCCGCCGCGGCAATCGAGTTTGAAGAGATATTGGGTAAGGGCAACTATTTCCTCGAAATCCAGGAACATGGATTAGAGGCTCAGGATCGTATCCGAAAGCCCCTCGTTGAACTCTCGAAGCGCACAGGCGTTCCGTTGGTGGCCACTAACGATGCGCACTACCTCAGGCCGGAAGATGCGCGAGCACATGATATTTTGTTGTGTATCGGATCGGGTAAGACAGTCACTGACACTAACCGCCTACGCTATCCCAGCCCCAACTTTTATGTTCGCTCGCCCGAGGAGATGTGGCGGATCTTTGGCGACGAGTTGCCTGATGCTTTAACCCGCACCGTGGAAATAGCCGAGAGATGTGACCTTCGATTACCCGAGAACATCAACTATCTCCCAAATTATCGTATTCCTTTGTCTGATGCCGGGCTCTCCCTTGATGAGTACTTTGAGAAGGTAATCAGGGAGGGCTTCGAACGCCGTCGTCAAACAGTGTGGGACCGACAGATATCGAGGAACGAGTTGGAGCATCCGTTGACTGATTATCAGACCCGACTGACCAGCGAGATCGCCATGATTAAGCAAATGGGCTTCGCGGGATATTTCCTCGTGGTCTGGGACTTCGTTCGATACGCTCGGGAACATTCGATACCTGTGGGCCCCGGCCGCGGCTCAGCCGCCGGTTCTCTGGTCGCCTACTGCCTGGAAATTACAGATATCGATCCCCTCAAGTACGACCTTATCTTCGAGCGTTTCTTGAACCCCGGGCGAGTATCTATGCCTGATATTGACATCGATTTCTGTGTTCGCGGACGAGGAGAGGTTATTAATCACGTCGCCGACCTCTACGGTCGCGAGTCCGTGTGCCAGATCATCACCTTCGGGACACTCGCTTCGAGGGCTGCGATTAAGGACGTCGGAAGAGCTCTCGACATGCCTTACGCTGACGTCGAACGGATTGCCAAGCTCATCCCTCCGCCGGTTCGGGGTAGAAATGTGAGCTTGGTGCAGGCCCTCGAGCAAGTTCCCGAACTGAAGAAACAAGTTGAAACTAACCCGCAGGTTAAAGAACTAATGGAGATTGCTCAACGCCTTGAGGGCTGTGCCCGCCACTCGTCGGTGCACGCTGCGGGCGTTGTTATCTCCCCACTACCGCTTCAGGAACTCATTCCTATCGCCGTTTCCGGAAAGGATGAACTCACTACTCAGTACGTCATGTCCGACCTCGAAAAAACGGGCATGCTTAAGATGGATTTCTTAGCGCTTACCGCGCTTACGGTTATAAATGACTGCTTAACGACAGTTAAGCAGTCGCTTGGGCAAGAGATTAACTCTCTCCGCCTTAAATGCGCTTTATCGGCCGGGACCTCTGGATGGAGGAATGGTCGATGAGTTTATCCAGCGCCACCGGGGACTGAAAGCAGTACGTTATTTGGTTCCGGAGATGAAGGAGATCTTGAGTAACACGTTAGGTGTGCTCATTTATCAGGAACAGATCATGCAGCTCGCTCAGAAGCTGGCGGGCTACACCTTGAGCGAGGCCGATCTAATGCGCCGAGCCATGGGCAAGAAGAACCGCGAGGAAATGGCCCTGCACGAGGAGAAGTTCATAAACGGCGCCGTAGAGCGAGGAATCAAGAAGGAGAAAGCAGAAAAAATATTCTCCCTGATGCAAAAGTTTTCCGATTACGGCTTTCCCAGGGCCCATGCCGTTGCTTATGCTTTCCTGGCATTTCAAACAGCCTATCTCAAGGCCCACTTCCCGGAGCACTTTTACGCAGCAGTGCTTTCCAGCGAAGCCCAGGATGCCGCTAAGGTCTTCAAGTATTCAAAGGAACTGCGGGCGCAGGGCATCCAGCTATTATCACCGGACGCCAACGAGAGTTATTCTGGCTTTACTCCACTCGCAGGCGCGATAAGGTTCGGCCTGGCTGCTATCAAGGGACTAGGGCAATCGACTATTAAAGCAATCATTGAGGCACGAAAGACGGGTCCCTTTAAATCGTTTTTTGATTTCGCCGAACGCATCGAACAGGGCGCCATCAACAAGAGAGCGCTCGAGAGCCTGGTCGGCGCCGGGGCATTTGATTCACTTAAACCTGAAGTGCGCGATTTGCGCGAATGGCGAGCGGCGCTTCACGCCTGCATCGATCCCGCGCTGGCACGCTCACTGCGAGCGAAACGTGAGCGCCTGCAAGGTCAAAATGGACTCTTTGCCATTGTCGCAGATGACGCTGGACCTGCAGAAGAGTTGCCCTGCAGTCCCAAACCATGGACCCATACCGAGTTGCTTGCAAATGAAAAAGCGGCCTTGGGGTTTTATATCACCGGACATCCATTGGGAGATTACCTTGGTC
>JAIVJP010000114.1 GCA_020199975.1 Acidobacteriota bacterium | reverse complement strand
TGCCGATTGCCGATTGCAATTCAAAGACCAACTGACTACTGACTACCAGGTGATTTAAGAGAAGATGACCGCGAATAATCGCTCAAGAAATCGCGCGCTCGTGGACTTCACTGTGCTGCCGCTGCTGTTTCTGACGGTGTCGCTGCTGGGCGGCCTGCGTGTTGGCGCCGAGGAGCATAGCTTCATCTTCGTCGCCCCGCCGCTCGTCACGCTTCTGCTCGCGGTTTTATTGATGCTTCTCCTCGTACGTGGCCGTTTGATTAGATTTCGTCAATGGGTCGGAAGCGAACTTCCGCCCCTTACGAATGTTGCACACATCTGGATGCTCCTTACGCTCTTCTTCGCCTCGGCCCAGGCGTTCAACTCTGTGCTGCCTGAGCGCGGCTTGCTTCACTGGTTGTTCTCGTTCTTTTTTCTGTGGACGCTCTGGAACAATCAGTTTGCATCCTTTGACGCCCACAGGCTTTTGCGCAGCCTCGCGATACTGTTCGGGACTGCGTTCGTCCTCAAACACATGTTGCTGGCGAGTCTGTATAGTACGGAAGGTGGATGGCTGAAGCGTGTGGCAGGATCACTGTTACAAGGCGTCTCACTGGGTACTCTTGATGCGGAGAGTTTTGCGCCGGCAACTGGCTACATATCTTTCTTTACGCTAACTCTCTACGTCGCAGGCTTGATCCTGCTGGCATTCGCAGGGAAAGACGAAACTCAAATCGTCGTTCATCCGGTTACCGCGGAATATCGACAGCTATCTGTTACCGATCAGCTGGCCGTGCGTGCCGCAATTTTAGATGACAGTCCTGCATTAATGCCTGAACCAGAAAAGCTTCAGGCAGGGCACGACGACTAAACTCGCTCTTTACGTTTGACTGAAGAAACATCCTAATCTGAGAGGCTCGTTCATGTTGAAAAGAAAACTTACCGGCATGTTTCTGTTATTGGTTTTAATGTTGTCTTCGCTTGGGCCCCTTTGCTATGCGCAAACTACGCCCTTTCTCTCCGATGGCGAGATTCGGATGCTGTCGAATGAGATCTCCGGAGACCGCGCTTTTGAGCACATCCGTTGGCTCTCCCACTGGCACCGCGACTCCGGGATGGAAGGCTACTTCAAAGCTGCCGAGTACGTCGTGAAGGCTGCGAAAGAGGCGGGACTGACAGACGTGCGGTTCATTGAACAACCTCTGCCCGGAGTTAACTATACGGCACGCAGCGCGGAACTCTGGATGGTCGAACCCGTCGAACTCAAACTCGCGGACATCGGAGAGCATGCTGTGTACCTCGCCGACGGTAGCCACGATGCAGACGTAACCGCAGGACTCGTTTACATAGGCGACGCCTCGGTCGATAGTTTGAAAGGCCTGGACGTGACCGGCAAGCTCGTCTTGACGAGCGCAAATCCTGGAACCGCGGTTCAAAACGCCGTCTATGCTCGCGGTGCGGTTGGGGTCGTTAGCTACACTACGGCCGAAAGCAAGAGCGCGCTGGACTTCCCCGATCAAATCGCGTGGACGCGCATTGGTGCGACGCCGCCGGAAGGCAAGAAAGGAACTTTCGCCTTCGCCCTGCCGCCACGCAAAGGCGATACGCTGCGCCGCATTCTCGCGACCGATTCCATGCAAGATCTCTTCGGCACGGGCAAACGCACCAAGGGTGGACGCATCGTGCTGAAAGCAAAAGTTGACACCGAGATCACGCCAGCGCCTGGCCGTACCGGCTTCGTTGAGGGATGGATTCGCGGAAGCTCCGTACACGATCAACAGATAATTCTCACGGCGCACCTGCAAGAGGAACAGGGTTCGGCCAACGACGACGGAAGTGGTTGCGGCAATCTTCTCGAACTGGCCCGCACCTTCAACAAGTTGATCGCCGAAGGCAAGATGGCCAGGCCCGCCCGCGACATTCGGTTTTGGTGGACTGACGAAATCTATTCTGAGTATCGCTACTTTCAAGACCATCCCGACGAGCCGAAGAAGTTTCTGGCAAACGTACATCAGGACATGACCGGCGCTGACCAGGCTTTAGGTAGTCGTGTCCAGCACCTCATTTTGGCGCCCCACTCCCGCACGTCTTACCTCGACGCGATTTTTGAATCCGTCGGCACGTATCTCATCAACACCAACAACGGTTTTCTCGCAGCCAGCCGACAGGGCGGGTTGCCGCGCCCGCACACGCGACCGATCTATTCCACGCGCGGCTCGCGGCAAGGCTACAACGCGCGCTTTGTGCCTTGGTTTGGTTCGTCCGACCACATGACTTTTCTTGATGGTCCCATCAACACGCCCGCCGTGGCCTTGATAAATTGGGACGACGACTACATTCACTCTTCCGACGACGATATCGACAAGATCGACCAAACTCAACTGCGGCGCAACAACTTTCTGATTGGTTCCATCGCTTATTTTCTTGCAAAGGCTACCGAGAATGACGTACCAACTCTCGCCGCCGAAACTTACGCGCAGGGCACGAAACGGTTGGCCAACGATCTGCGAGTAGCAATGAGCTTGTTGAAGGAGGGAAGTGCCGCGGGCGATAACTGGAAAGAGGCGAACCACGTAATTGAACAGGGCGTCTTACGCGAGCAGCACGCGCTTAACACCATCCGGGTTTTCACTGCGCCCGGCAGTAAACCGGCCGCTTCGCTCGACGGGCTCAATGCCAACATGAAACGCAACGGTGCGCAGTTGAGGGCGGATCTGGAAACTTATTACGCCCAGTTGCGCGGCGCGACTCCCAATCCCATCAAACTAAGCGTCGAAGAATCCGCGGGAATGAAGAAGATTCCGCGCAACGTCGCCTCCATCAAAGACTATTTCGATAATCGGGACAAGGTACGCTTCCGCAGCAACCTCCATGGCCTGATGCGCGATGAGGTCTTCAACTTCGTGGACGGTCAACGCAGTTATTACGACATCTACAAAGCCGTCTATGCTGAAGCCGCAGCGGCAGGTTCATGGTACTACGGCACCGTCAGTCTGCAAGATGTGGTTGGATTGCTGGACGCGGCGGTCCAGGCGCAGGCGTTAACATTGAAGTAATCCGTTCCCGTAGAATCCGATTTCAAAGGGGCAATTGCGGTGTCTAATTTGAAAATAGTGTCCTGCGGCTCGGGCGGTACGATCAATTACAGAACCGGGAGCGACCGCACTCAGCTCGCGCGAGCATGCCGCAGCGGAATAAAGAACCAAGCGTGTCGTCTTAAGCTCGAGTAATGGCGCGACTTGAGTGCGGTCGAACCGCTCCCGGTTCTGTACTGTGGGCTCTCATTGAGACATACAACTTGGCGGAGACTTTCGAAGACAGGCTGATAAGATCAGATCAATGACCAAGGGCAAGGGGCGTTACGTCATCAAGCGCACCGCGCATGGATTAGGTTTATTTGCCTTAGAACCAATCCCAGCCGGAACGCGGATTATCGAGTACACTGGCCCACTCATCTCAAACGGAGAGGTAGATAAGAGGCCCACTGGCAAGTATTTCTTTGGCGTCAATTCTAAGTGGTCTGTTGACGGCACGCCACGCAGCAATCT
>JAIVJP010000392.1 GCA_020199975.1 Acidobacteriota bacterium | reverse complement strand
GTCTTACCCTGGTAGCCAGGCAGGCTTTCCAAAAAACCCTTTGGCGACCAGTTGCCGTGCTTACACATTTCCGCGTAACTCCCTAATCAAGCCGCTAAGGTCAAAAACTATGGCATCACCAAAACCAACGCGTTGGAACCTAAAGGTCAGATGCTCAGATTCTCGGCTGACGGTATATACAAGAGTAATTGTCTTTTGTTTCTCTCCAGTGAAACTCCGTGGGTAGAAACGGCCATCACCGCAAGTCGTATCAATTCTTCTTCCATTTGGAGACATGGCAACAGAGATTATTGCCAAACACTCGATAGGACTGACGTGGCCACCACCGGGACCGAAACTATGGCGGTCAAGAACAAAGCCCAGTTCTGGGTCTTCGAAGCCTTTGAAAAACCTGAGGCAAAACCTGCCTTTCCCCTGCGCAAACGCTTGCCGGCCCGCGCGCGCAGTCTTCACCCGCGGCCGCAGCAACACTAGGAGGCCTTCAGCTAACCAATGAGTTTATCGCTTTACGGAGTACTGGATGGGCAGAAATACAGAGGGCAGAGCATCTCGCCCTGCCCCTCCGTATACTCACCTGCGACGGCGCTCAGATCGCTCGCCAGCGTTGCCCTATCCTCCGCGCAAGGAACACAAACTCTAGCACAGAGTCGGCAAAGGACAGCAGACTGCACCCAGATTTTCACTAATCTTTCCCGGTACATTTTTTAATGAGGCAACGGGCGCAACACGGAATCATAGAAATTCGGGCTCTTTCCAGTGGTGAAACGCTATCAAATCCGTGGAACTGGGTTAGAAATCACCGACAATGAATCTAACGCGTTGTTGTAGTTCGATCTAGTAAGCTAATATCAATGGAATCTTAGGAAACAGTGGGTCAAGGGAGAACGCTTTGTGAGAATTACGGATGTTGAGTCCTTTGAGGAACTGGCCAGCCGGTCTCAGGATGCTCCATTGGTGGTTTTCAAGCATAGTACGACGTGTCCGATCAGCGCGGCAGCCTACGACGAGATGTCTCGCTTCGATGGAGAGGTGGCGCTCGTCGAGGTGCAACGCGCGGGTGGTCTCTCGAAGGAGATTGAGCAGAGAACGGGCGTGGCCCACGAGTCACCGCAGGTGCTTGTGTTGCGGAAGGGCAAAGTGGTCTGGCAGGCCTCGCACTGGAAAGTGAAGGCTGACGCGGTCCAGCAGGCAGTGAAGAACGCAGACGGCAGCAGGCAGGGGCAGTAGCAGGAAGAACCCGTGACGGTCGGACAGGGCCAGTTGCGTAATTGTCGCCTGACTTCATCGTGAAGGATGAATCATGGAAGCAACTGAGAAGCGCGGGACGGCCATTGAACCCCGCGAAATCAAGCAGGAAGGGGACGCCGGCTTGCGTATCACTTGGGCTGACGACCACGTCTGCCGGTACTTAGCTGTGGGGCTAAGACGTGCCTGCCCATGTGCGCAATGCGTCAACGAGTGGACTGGTCAGCGCGTTCTGAAGCCAGAGACGATCTCGCAGGAGCTGACGATAACTAACTTGAGTATCGTCGGCCGCTATGCACTAAATTTTCGCTGGAGCGACGGGCACGAGACGGGTATCTACAGTTTTCGGTATCTACGTGAGCTGTGTGAGCAGGATGACATCGAGGGAAAACGATAGAGGTTAGGAGTGGCGACATCCTCCTGTTATTGGATCCACTGGCACAAAAGCATATGAACGAACAAGATTTCTTTAACGAAAAGCAGGAAGTAAAAAAAACGACCTACAGTTGTCCCCACTGTCGGACACGCGGCGAATTTGATGTGCGGTGGCTAAAGCGCACCAGAAAGCCAGCGCCTCCGCGGGGCGCGAACGAGCAGGATCGGGCGCGTTTCCTAAAATCCCGGGATTACATGGTGCGCATTGACGACATGCTGGCGTGCAAGAACTGCCGCAAGCGCTTTGAGATTCCCAGCTCACAGTCCGTGGTTTTTATCTGACCAGCGACCAACTTGCCTCACCGAAGCCGCCGTGGGTTCCCATCCAGAAAACAGTCAGAAAACAGAAAACAGTCAGAAAAATGCTTCACCTGAAAGACTCTTCCAGAGTCTCGATGCTTACGCCCCAGCTAAAGAATCAGAAACTACTGAATGCCTGTGGTTCGTGCCTGGCTTGGAGTTTGCCCATAGGTTTCGGAAGAATCCAATTTCAGGTTCATAAAAGATGCAGAATCAACAATTCGCTGGAGCCAATAAAACCAACACATCTTTTCTCTCGCCACTCGAGCGGCAGTTATCGCCAATCCTTTTACCCAAAATACCCTCGTGGTTGCAGACTTATCATCTCACAATGCTGACGCTGGTTTGGTCGCTGCTCATCTTGAGTTTCAGCTATCTAGCTGCCACCGACATTCGCTGGTTGTGGGGTGTGTCGCTAATGATCTTCTTCCAGTACGTTACGGATCACTATGACGGAAAGGTGGGAAAATATCGCAACACGGGGCTGCTCAGGTGGGGGTACTACATGGATCACCTGCTCGACTACGTCTTCTTGTGCTCAGTTATAATCGGCTACGCATTCATCCTTCCCGAAGAATCCCGCTACCAGCTTCTGTTTCTGCTGGCGGTATTCGCGGCTTTTGCGGTGAGTGCGTTTTTGGCGTTCTCGGCCACCGACCGTCTAACTATCAGCTATATTAAACTGGGACCCACTGAGTTCAGACTTGCTCTCATCGTCATCAATACCCTGCTGATTCTGTTTGGCACGAGATACATGATTAGCGGGCTGAAATATGTTAACGCTGGAGCTGTTGCCGGCCTCTGCTTAGTCGTCTATCAGACGCAGAAGAAGATCTGGCAGCTTGATATGCAAGACAAGAAGAGTGAAAAGACCCGGACCATGGCTGTTGCAAAAACCTACGCGGGTCCCGGAGAGCTGTACGTATTTACCCGCATTTCGGAACCCGAGACCGCAGTCAACCCGTCTGATGATCTCCAAGTTTGGTAGGTATTCCCTCGTAATCGTTTTTGGTCTGGCCTTAATTACTCCTTCGGCCCGGTCTTTGCAAGATAAGTGAGCAACTCCGTTCTGCAAATAGCGATCAAAGGGAATCACGGAACTTCACGAAAGGAAAAGCGTTCTAAGGAACAAGAAACGAAGGTAAACAAACGATGTCTGGGAAGAAAACAGTTCGGGTTATTAAGAATGGCCAATTAAAGCGCCAGCAAACGGCTGAACGGAAGGTAGATTCGCCTCGCGAAACTGCGCGCGAAATGGTCAAAACGGTAACCAATTGGGTTAACGAATTACACCAGAAGCGTAGCGTGGATACCGCTAATGCCCTCAAGTTTTTATCCGATACCCCGCGACCGAGCGAAATTTAGCAATCCATCCGGAGGGTCGTCCCGACTTTCCGGGTTTCTAGAACAAGCTCATTCAAAGTAACTCAGCCTCCAACCGGAGGCCACGGCTTTGTTATGTTCGCGGTTATCAATCTGTAAATTGACACTCGCTGAGTAGCGGCATAGCATCCACAGAAAGCCTCGGTGGGTGAGCATCGGCACACATAGGG
>JAIVJP010000113.1 GCA_020199975.1 Acidobacteriota bacterium | reverse complement strand
TGAACGCCGCATCTACCTCATTCGTGGTCATAAGGTGATGATTGATACTGACCTTGCGCAATTGTACGGCGTGCCGACCTATCGACTAATCGGTAAGTGAGTCAGCCTTGAGGACTCAGCCTTTAGGTGAGCGATAACCTTTGCGCGTTCGAACTACCAGATCCCCGCGCGACAGTTTTACCTCAAGAGCGCGCCAGCGCCCATCCCGCGCTTGATTCAAGGGTCGGTAAGCTATCGTGTACTGGTGACCCAATTCCCTGGCGATGCTGGCGAACGCATCGCGCAAGTCTGGCCCACCTGGCGTGGCCACAAATCGCCCCCCGCTCTTCTCCGCAAAGCTCTTCAAGACCATAGCGCTTTGCACGTTGCGAACGCCACCGGCGTCGCTGGCTGACATATCGACGGTGTAGATGCTGGCGCCAATCGCCATGGCGGCTTCCAGGGCCTGGGACGATGAGGTTTTACTGTAAGTATCCATTCCATCAGACAACACGACGATTGCCTTGCGCGCCTCCTGACGCGCTGTCAACGCATTCGCTGCTTGGAGAATAGCGTCGTACAACGTAGTCATCCCGCTTGCTTTAATAGCGAAAGCCATTGGGGCGAGATCCCGTCCGGAAGAAAAGTCCTGAAGCTGCTCGATCTTGTAGTCGAACTTGTAGACTGCCGCGACATCCTCAGGACGAAGCCCATCGAGAAACCTGATCGCTGCGGAGCGGCCCAGCGACAAACGGCTTTCCATGCTCCCCGAAGTATCCAGCAGTACAACTGAAGCAAAAGGCGACTCGTGAACAGCGAAATTCGAGATCACTCTTGCGGGAACTTCTTTGCCGTCCTCATACACTTTGAAGTCGGACAATCGGAGTCCCGGTACATATTCACCCGCTTTGTCTGTAACGGTGCTCGGTCGAACCCGACAGGAGGGCACCAATGAGCAGAAGAGCATGAAGGAGCGTAAAGAAAACTGTCGGCTGGCGGCGGGCAGTCAATGGCCTATACCTTTTGGGAGAAGCTGCGAACAATGCGGATGAGTTCAAGTAATACATTAGCCTTGTCGATGATCGAGGCTGATACTACTTGCCGGGGAGTTTCCTGAACCTTTTCATTAAGCGAGGCTGATACTCTGGCTACGCAGTTCACGGCTTCCAAAAGATCGCCTGGCCTTTTTTCTATGGTGACCTCGTCTTCAGAACCCCCCGCTTCACTTCGGATGCGCTTGGCGAGTTTTTCCAGCCTTTCCAGCTTCTTGATATCTTCCCGGTCAAGAGAGTTATTCTTCTTGAAAGAGGCAGCCAGTTCCTGACCCAGGCCGGAAACCTCACTGGCTCTCTCAAGGTTCTGTTTATGATCCTTCTCCGCGGACCTGATTTCCCGTTTGATCCGCATCTCTGCGGCCATCGAGTTTCCTCTTTGGTTATCCGGAGAATCCGGGGAGCTCTGGTCTGCGCCGATCGAACGGGGAGGGACGGGGGACCTTGTGACCTGCCCCGCAGCAGCTGAGCAAGCCGCAGCCAGAACGGACGCTATGAGCATCGATCGCCCCGTTTTCGAGTTAGCTCCAAGAAAGCCCGATTTCACTGTCTCAGTTACGTCTATCACGACACTAGATTCCGACCAGTCCCACTGTGACGGCCTTAAACTTCTAATGGTTGTACTGCGGCTTCCTTAGCGGGCCATGAGCCTACTCGAAGCCTCCGTTAGTAAACGCAATTGCGCTCCCGTCCGACAGAGGCACGAGCCGGAAGCTTCCTACAATCGCCTCGCGGGTTCAAGCTTCACGTTAATTGTGGGTACGCCGACTTCTCAAGAACAACTTGAGAATTGAGTGTTTCGAGACGCTCGAATCTGAGACAATTGATTAAGTTCCCCCGGAGTTAGGGAACGCGCGCCGGATTGTCGGGTGAGTTCAGAAACTTACCGCCTCGTGACCCGGACCGCGGCACGGTCACCACCTTAGGCTCAATTCTTTCAGGAGGGCGTTTCTGACCCGACGAGATGGTGTAGGCCAGCAGTGCGGAGTCCGCCCCGCCTTTCAGGCCCACCAAGCGCACTGAGATATATTGCTGCGCTGGCAGCTTCAGTACGTACCGGCCTTCGCGATCCGGTTCCAAATCGTGTGGCTCGACGGTTGCCGAAGTTTGCTCCAGAGATCCGTCCTTGCGGCGTCGAAGTTCCAATGCCACTGTAAGTCCGCTCAACTTTTCCGCAGAAATGTTTCTCACTGTGCCACCGATGATCGTTTGTCCGCCTCTCAGGAGGGCGTCGTCCACGAGAATGTGAGCTCTTGCTGGCCCCTTTGGAATATCCGCAGTTGGGTGCGCCTGGGCGGCGGTGGCGGCGAGCCGTTGCTGGGTGCTGCGCTTTCGCAGGTAAGCATAACCAGCAAAGACGATGCCGGTTACTGTAAGAGCGCAAAGTACAGCCACTAACTTGCGGCCTGTCCATCTTTTTTCTTCGATGAGTAGTTCAGTGTGGGTTGAGTCTGTCAGCATTTCTTAAAGAACCACAGTTAACGCATCACTTTAAGTTGGTCGGCGTTAACGGTTGGGAAGTGGGTGCCCAGGTGGGGGTGCGCCGGTGATAGCAATCACCAGGGCCGCTAGAAACTCCTCCTCGGCTACCCCGCGGCTGGGCAACGTAACCCATTCAGCGCCTGTAGCGCCGTCGGTTCTCCCCTCAATCTTCGCGTTGACTGCTACGTTTGCGCTACTACCGTCGATCGGTTGGACTTCGGCGCTTAGCGTGTAACGGCCTCGAGTCCAACCGCGGGCATCAGAAACCGGCACTTCAGCATATCGATTCAACTCGGACTGGGAAACTACCGCCCCCTTAATAAAAGTGTACGGCTGGCTCACGATAATGCCTTCCGATGGCTTGGACGTGGTCTCATCCATTACTAGCTTTTCGTTGCGCATCACATCCTCGATAGCTTTCAGGATCACATCGCGGCGGGCAGTTATGCGGTAGGGGTTCGGAAGCGGAGGCACCTCCGCAGTGCGGCCCTTTCCAAAGTCCATTCCACGGCCGGCTCCAACGTCAGTCTTGCTGCCATTATTTGCGGGTGCCTTGCTACCGCTGTCACGCACTCGTTCGTTCGACTTGTCAATTCCTTTACCCTGTGCGAGAACCGCCGAGACGGAAAGAGTTACTATCAACAACACGCCGGTCAACCGGAACATAATTCGCACCTCGTTTGAACCAGTAGAATCGCAAAGGTTAGATCAGTCAATCGAGAATAGATTAAGGTCTGCACAAATTCAAGCGGCCGGTGTTGGGAGGTCAGCGCAATTCCTTCCATCAACTATTGGCGATAAAGAAATCTGCCACAGATGAACACGGATATGGACGGATAACTGAAGATAAGGATGCGTTAATGCAATATGAGGCACTCCTTCTGTGCTTTTCTAGCGGTTCCTTCTGATGTGTGCTTGTTTGTGTTCATCTGTAGCCTAATCATTTCCCTTGCGCTTTCCTCCGACCATTCTCTAAATCCCGTTCCTGTTCCCAGCGTCGAAGAGCCTGCACACCCGTGAAGAAATCATTCTCGTTATTGTAGAAATTATGAGCGCCGTCGTTTCGCGATGGCTCGCGCACGTAATACAAGAAACCAGTCTGAGCGGGATTAATCGCTGCCGTTAGTGCGCTTTCACCCGAAGACGCGATTGGCCCCGGAGGCAGTCCCACGTACAAGCGTGTGTTATATGGTGACCTGCGATCGATATCGCTTTGGTAAACTTTACCGTCATTCCGCCACTTTCCCTCAAGCTTGGAGGCGTAGATTAGAGTTGAGTCAATTCCCAGCGCCACATTGAGTTTCAGGCGGTTGTAAATAACCGACGCGATGATGGGGCGTTCGGTATCGAGCTTGGCCTCGGTCTCGACAAGGGAAGCTATGGTAACGATCTGTCCCGCCGACATACCCAAGCTAAGCGCTTTCGCTGTCCACTCTGGTTTCCAGACTTCTCGGAAGCGCTTCACCATGATCGCGATGAGTTCAGCGGGTTGGGTATCAGGCGAGAATTCGTAAGTGTCCGGAAACAAGTATCCCTCAAGGTTCTTCGCGCGTGGATCCAGATCTTGAATGAGCGTTACGTTGTCCATGAGCGCTAACGCTGAATTGGGGTCAGTGAGCTTCAAATCCGGAACCTGGGCCATTGCATTGGCGATGTCCCAACGGGTCCATCCTTCAACCACTGTCAGACGAATGAGCCGTTGCTCGCCGGTTTGGAGTTTAGCCAATACCGCATGGGGAGAGATAGGGGAGGGAAAGTCGTACTCCCCCGCCTTGATGCGTTGACCCGCTCCGGTAAGCTTCAGGTACATCAGGACCGGTTGTTCATGCTTGATTATTCCGGCGGCTGTGAGTTTCTTGATAACCCCGGCTGGGGAAGTACCTTTGGGTATCTCAATATATTGACCACTTCGTCCGTGGTGAACCGGAGTGCTTAGCTC
>JAIVJP010000391.1 GCA_020199975.1 Acidobacteriota bacterium | reverse complement strand
CCGTAGACCATCGTGTAGCCCAGCGCTATAAGCGAATAGATCGCGCCCAGTGAGACGCCGTTTATCAGCTGTTGGAGGAACGTACTCATGGGCGTGTCCGTGGTGGCCGATTTCTTTTTATGTTTGATCTCTACAAGTTCGCCGACAGCAGACTGCTAAGGTCAGGCGAAGGGTCACGTCAATACCCGGCAGCTCACGATTAGGGCGTGGCGCTGGGGGAAAGACTAGGGCTGGCCTTCGCGCCGGCCGCAGGCGAAGCGGCCACAGGTGTACTCGCTGCTGTCGGTGACACACTCATCGATGGCGACGGTGAAGCGCTGCTGGAAGCCGTAGGCATGGCCGCGCCATCGACCTGCACGCGCTCGCGCACAGCATACGTGCCGCCATCTTTGATTTCGATCATGACGATCGGCTTCACAGCATCGCGGTTCTCATTGAAGGTGACGGCGCCGGTAACACCTGGAAAGCTATTAGTAGCGGCCAGGGCGTTGCGGATAGCCGTGCCATCGAGGGAGTTGGCCCGCTTGATAGCGTCGAACATGATGTGGGCAGCGTCGTAGGCGGTTGCTGCCAGCGCGTCCGGGATGGTGTTGTACCTGGCTTTGTAGTCGTTGACGAACTTTTGGACCTTTGGATCCGTGTCGTAGGGCGAATAGTGATTGGTGAAGTAGGAACCGTTCAGGGCCGAGCCCCCGATTGCGTATAGTTGGGCCGAATCCCAGCCATCGCCGCCGATGAGCGGCACCGTGATGCCTTTATCGCGTGCCTGTTTCGCGATCAGCCCGACATCGTTGTAGTAGCCAGGCACGAAGATCACTTCCGGACTCGAGCCTTTCAGCGAAGTTAGCTGCGCGTTAAAGTCCTGATCGCCTTCCTGAAACGACTGTGTGGCGACGATCTGTCCGCCCAATCGAGTGAACACTTCGTTGATGACCCTCTCCAGGCCGGTGGAATAGTCGTTCTTGCGATCGACCATGATGGCTGCGCGTTTCGCGCCCAACGTGCGAGCGGCGAATTGCGCGATGGCGGCTCCCTGCACGGGATCGATGAAACAGCTACGGAAAATGAAGTCACCTTTCCTTGTCACCTCCGGATTGGTGGAAGAGGGGGTAAGCATTGGGATCTTCGCGTTCTGTGCAATCGGAGCGGCCGCGATCGATCGTGAGCTGGCAACTTCGCCCAGAATAGCGTGTACCTGATCCTGGGTCAGCGACATAAAGACGCCGACTCTGACTTTGTCGCCGCCGCCGGTGCCAGCGGGTTGGCATGCGAAAGCGGTCAACAAGCTAACGATGATTAGTAAACTCAGCAGGATGCGTTTCATATGGTCCTCACAGGCGATGGTATTTGACTAATGTTTAGAACTTAGAAATCGTGTTTGATCCCCGAAAACGCAGGCCGGGCCTAAACAAATTCTGAGGGGCTCTATTTTAGCGATTGGTCAGCCGAGCCTGAATAATAGCCGCGACACTGTCCTGACGCAAACTTTCTTGCTGAATAAAGGGAAAACTAATTCCTGGTCCTATCTCACTGGTGTTCTCAGATCTGAGATCTCAGATCCGACATCTCAGATCTTAAGATTCCTGTGTTTTGCTTTGCAGGCGCGCAATTATAACCATTTCATCAGCCCTGTCGAGATAATCATTTATAGTTCATTGCCGATTTCCGATTGCCAATTGCCGATTTCTTCTGATTAATCCCGCGTTATTGCCTAAGCATTGGTTGGCCGCTGGAAAGAGACAATCGGCAATTGGCAATCGGAAATCGGCAATGCATGGCCTCCCGCCTCTGTTGCATCCGTTGGCAATGACCTATAGAGTTTCGCGAAAAGAGAGGGAGAATTACAGATGCGAAGAGTGGACCAGTCTTCGGGTGAGATTCCGCGGCGACCGTTCGGCCGAACAGGTGTGGACGTCTCAGCGCTGGCTGCAATAAGCATATGAAAGAAGCACCGCACCTTCATGACGGAACCGCTCCCCCGTCTGGCGACATGAGCGCCCACGAGTTTCGCCGCTTTGGTTACGAACTGATTGATTGGATCAGCGACTACTTCGAGCGTATCGAGGATTTGCCTGTGCTCTCTCAGATAAATCCCGGTGATTTGAAGGCGCAGCTTCCATCGTCAGCGCCGCAAAAAGGTGAACCCATGGCGACGATTATCGCGGACGTCGATCGGCTGATCGTACCAGCGCTAACTCACTGGAGCCATCCGTCGTTCTTTGCTTACTTCGCTACCTCCACATCTGCACCGGGCATCTTCGGCGAACTCTTGTCGGCCGCCTTTGATAACAAGGCGATGCTGTGGCGTACTTCGCCTGCGTCTACGGAGTTGGAAGAAGTGACGCTTGATTGGCTCCGTCAGATGATGGGGCTCGATCCGGGCTACACTGGGATTATCTACGACACGGCCTCCGTCTCGAGCATGCACGCGATTGCTGCCGCTCGCGAGGGCGTGGAACAGCGCATTCGCGAGGAAGGCATGAGCGGGAGGACTGACCTGCCGCTGCTCCGTGTATACGTTTCCGAACAGTCGCATTCCTCAATCGAGAAGGGAGTGATCACGCTGGGTTTAGGGCAGCGTGGTCTGCGTAAAATTCCCACCGACGCAGAGTTTCGGATGAATGCCCGGGCTCTTGCTGAAGCAATCGAAGAGGACAAGAGCCAGGGCATGGTTCCTTTCTGTGTGGTAGCAACGGTGGGCACGACGTCAACATCGAGTATCGACCCAGTCAAAGAGATCGCCCCTATTTGTGAGAAGCACGCCATGTGGTTGCACGTGGATGCTGCCTACGCCGGCTCCGCGGCAGTTGTACCGGAACTACGATACATTTTAGCTGGTTGCGAGCGGGCGGATTCCGTTGCCGTTAATCCTCACAAATGGCTATTCACACCTTTTGATCTATCCGTTCTCTATTGCCGTCACATGGATCTACTGCGGCGGGCCTTCTCTCTCGTTCCCGAATACCTACGGACGCCTGAGCAGGAACGGGTGCGCAACGGTTCTGACTACGGCATTCAACTGGGTCGTCGTTTCCGGGCGCTGAAGCTCTGGATGATCATTCGCTATTTCGGCCACGAAGGCCTCGCGTCGCGGATTCGCGAGCATTGCCGTTTGGCGAAGTTGTTTACCTCGTGGGTAGAAGAATCGCCCGATTGGGAATTGATGGCGCCGGTACCTTTGTCGCTGGTCTGTTTTCGTGCCTGTCCTCAAGTCGACGTTGTGGACGAGGAGTCGCGCAACGCACGCTGGGATGCCTTGAACGAGGAAGTAATGCACGCCGTCAACCGAACGGGCAAAGCCTTTCTCTCGCACACTCGACTAAACGACAAGCTCACGTTGCGGCTCTCCATTGGCAACATTCGCACAGCGGAGCGGCATATCCGTCAGGTTTGGGAACTGCTCAATGAGAAACTCGCAAAGTTAAGGTAAGGCGACGATTGGTAGTTCGATGCTTGTTGAAAGTACTTTAAGGAAGAAACCATGCTAAGGCTCTTCATACTCACCGCCATCTTGGCTTGGACGGTTTTGGGCCAGCAGGTCAAGCGATCTTCTGGGAGCGATGCGCCTCGAATCCGGCGTACGGCGCCAGCCGATACCGCCGCCCTTGCGGTGCGACAGCGCTTCCTAGAAATGTTCGCTCGGGCATACTTTCCCGGACGAACCGGCCAACTCCTGATCGTGCCACGTGAAGGCGACTTCATCACGCGGCCTGACCCGAACGTGGCGTACATGCACGGTTCGCCGTGGACGTATGACGTCTCGATTCCGTTGATGTTTGCGGGCCCTGCGGTGAGAACGGGAGTGTACTCGATGCCGGCGGTGCAGCAGGACGTTGCGCCAACACTTGCGGCTGCGCTTGGCGTGCAGATGCCCCCGACTACGACAGGCCGTGTATTGCCGGTTTTGCGGACAGGTTTTGATAGACCGCGAGTGGTCATGCTGCTTGTCCTAGATGGCATGCGCCGGGATTACTTCGATCGCTACGCCGCGTCCATGCCAACGCTCACCGCCCTGCGCCAGCGCAGTGCCTGGTTCAATCAGGCACGGGTTAACTTCCTTCCGACGAACACTGCTGTTGGGCACTCGACCATCTCGACGGGAACCGATCCTCGCGTGCACGGAATCACAGGTGTCAGCGTGTACGACCGCAAGCACCGCCGGCGACACGACCTATTCGCTGGAGGAATGCCGCAAGATCTGATGGCATTGACGCTGGCAGACGTCTGGCAGCTCGCGACGGCTGGTCGCGCGATCATATTGGCACAGGGCAGCATCGACCGAGCGGCGACGCCGCTCGCGGGGCATGGAGCGTGTCAGTTGAATGGTGCGCCAGTCGTGCTCGCAAGCTACGATCAGCAGACGGGCAACTGGAACACGAACCCCAACTGTTTCCGGCTGCCTGCATATCTGAAGGATCGAAACGCGAGAACACTATGGCCGGCTAGCGGGGAGTGGATGCGTCACAGAATCGACTCGACCGCCGCTGTGCGCTATTCGGCTCTGTTTCCAGCATTCGAAGCCGATGCGATGACCGCGATGATCGAGCGCGAGCCCGTGGGCGAAGACAACGTTCCGGATCTTATTCTGCTGAACTATAAAGGTGCGGATTTCGTGGGCCACAAGTACGGTCCTCATTCGAACGAGCTCCGCGTCACGCTCGGCGAGATGGACCGTCAGTTGGCGCGGATGCTGAGTGCGCTAGAGGCAAAGGTTGGGGATAATTATCTCCTCGCGGTGACCGCGGATCATGGCATGCCGTCG